>MDVR01000061.1 GCA_001940725.1 Candidatus Heimdallarchaeota archaeon LC_2
TGTAGGTAATTATTTTATCCTTAGCATTGTTTAGGTCCAATCAAATATTGAAAATAAAAATTGTTAGGTTAGATAATCGATCTAGCTTGTCTCTCAGGTTCAGTCAATCGTTTAATTAAATAGCAATTCATTTATTTTAACTATTTCATTTTTTATTTCTGCTAATTTAATATATCAAAAGCTTCAATGCTAAAAATTCTATGAAATGCGTATTATGCTCATAATCCGCATATATAATTATATTAAAATTTTATTTTTAGAGTTATACTTAGATTATTCTATTCAATCGATCCCCACCGGTTTATCTGCAATATTTAACGCTTCTTTGATATAATTACTAAAGTTAGAATTTTTAATTCTGTCCTTAACAGATTTGTCGATATTGTCCCATTTTGTAAATTCCAATTCTAATCTTCGTATTTCAGCATCTAGCTGATTTACGAAATTATCGAGATTGTAGGTAATTATTTTATCCTTAGCATTGTTTAGGTCCAATCAAATATTGAAAATAAAAATTGTTAGGTTAGATAATCGATCTAGCTTGTCTCTCAGGTTCAGTCAATCGTTTAATTAAATAGCAATTCATTTATTTTAACTATTTCATTTTTTATTTCTGCTAATTTAATATATCAAAAGCTTCAATGCTAAAAATTCTATGAAATGCGTATTATGCTCATAATCCGCATATATAATTATATTAAAATTTTATTTTTAGAGTTATACTTAGATTATTCTATTCAATCGATCCCCACCGGTTTATCTGCAATATTTAACGCTTCTTTGATATAATTACTAAAGTTAGAATTTTTAATTCTGTCCTTAACAGATTTGTCGATATTGTCCCATTTTGTAAATTCCAATTCTAATCTTCGTATTTCAGCATCTAGCTGATTTACGAAATTATCGAGATTGTAGGTAATTATTTTATCCTTAGCATTGTTTAATATCTGAAATGCAAGACTAGGATCTCCTTTAATATAATAATTATATTTTGCTAGAACTATCTGTTGATCAGTAAAATATAGTACAGCTTGTGGATTATTACGCAGAGGGATATTACTTAATTTCTCCATCAACTTATCAATTTGATCAATTGTGTCTTGATCATCTGATAATAAAACATCCTGCAATAATAATTCGAGGAGATTTAATGATATAAACTCTTGAGAAATATAATCAATAGATCGATCATATGTTTTTAACAATTCTTCGAATATATCTATGGCTTTAATTCTTTTTCTGAGGTTTCCTGATTTTAAAATTAGTGCTTGAGCATACTTGGTATAATTTGTCATATATTCATTATCCGAATGTGAGTTACTCAATTCCTGTAAATCACTATATTTTTCTTCCGCTTGTTCAAAATAAACGATTCGAAGAGTTACTCTGAATCTTGTGTAATAAAAATTAAAAATATCAAAATGTCCAATGAAGGTTAGTAAGGAGTCTCCATGCTCTTTTACATATAACAAACTTTCCTGATATATTGACAAAGCTTCATCATAGTTACCCTCTTGGTATAAATAATGACCTTTTGAAGTTAAACGAGCAGAAATTCCAAATGCATTTTTAAAATGCCTGGCAATATCTAATCCTTTCTCATTCAATTCCTTCGCTAATTGCAAATCTCCTTTTAATGAATTCAGCCAAGAGAGATTTCCCAGCGATTGGAATTGCCATAAATTTTGGTATTTCTCACTTGCATTTAAACTTCTTTGAAATGACTTTTCTGCTTCTTTAAAATTTCCACTATCAAGATAATAAATACCAAGAGTATTATGAGCTAAATCTGAAATGTATTCTCCATCACCTGATATTTTCAAAGAAGCTTCAGTGCATAATTTATGAAATTTTATTACATCCGAGAGATTATTAGTAAATTTCACTTCATAAGACGCTTTAATTGAATAATAGATCTGCATACAATAATATTTTTCCCAATCGTCATGATAATCTATATCAGGATAAGATTTTTCCATAATTATTAAATATTTTTTAAATTGTTCTTTACTGTCAATAGAATCATGAACCCTCGTGTAATAATAGCAATAATTATAATTGATCATAAATTGGATAAATTTATCTTCTAATCTCTTATTATTATTTTCTATTTCAGCTAAATGTTCATGAAATTCATCTAGATGTCGAAAAGAAACATTGTATTTTGAGATGAATAATTTTCCAAAGGCAATATCTAATGGATCTTTTAATTCTTTCATGAGGGATTTAGCCTTCACAATATCTGTATTGTACCAAATTTCATCATGTATTTTTTTTACTTTCGCTGAAAAACGAGGCATTGCAGCTAGAGCGATTTTAAAAACATTTATTAGGCTTATCAAGAATAATGTCAGAAATTGGTAAAATACTAGTACTTTCAATTGCGTAGTATCATCCTAATGCGCACTTCGAATATTTTATGAAATCCAAATTTCCCTAAGAATTAATAATTCTGTGAAATGCGTAGTTTGCTCATAATCTGCATATTATTTGTCAACAAATTATTATCGATCATTTGTCAATCTTCTTGCGAATCCTGTAGAATTTTCTGAGCCTGAAGTAAATAAGATTTAAATTTCACCTTATCAATTTTTGATGAAAGATGAGGGTCTAAATCAAAAATATTCACCCATTTTGTAATCTGTTTTTCAAACCCAGAAATCGTAGGAAAGTATTGTCCTTCCTCAATTCCAAGCTCAGGAGTGGAGACATGCGTATGAACGATTTTCCATCCATCCTCTTCTTTCTCCAGAATAAGGGTGACCCTAATCCATTGTTCACCAACCAACTCCTCCTTCTCCATAGACATTGCAAGTTCGTTAATTACCCATGCAAAGTTACCGGCTAAATAGATTTGACGAGGAGACGTGTCTCTATATCTAGGTTTACCTTGTAAATTCAAAACTTCTCTCATCCCTTCGCGTCCGTAGATATGATCATTTTTTCCGCTTCCAAGATGCAAGTAATTTTTCTTATCAGAGTAAAACGATATGTATTTTTCAAAGTCTCCTTGTGCACTTAACTCCTTCATTTCATCTAATATCTTAATAATTTCTTGTTCTTCATTCATAGCATCCAATTTTGAATTTAATATTTGAGATTATTTGTCTAAATATGAAGTAATGATATTATTTTCGAAAAAGACCAATTGCGTCTTATCAACCTAATGCGCAATTCAAAAAATGAATAAAATAAAATAATAAAATAAAGTCCTTAGAGGGGATATACCTCTAAGAACTTTCTGAGCACTGTAACATTTAATTTAATAAATTCGTAATGACCACTATCTCGGATTTGATAATATTCATTCGTCATTGGGTGTTTTTATTGTATTCAACAAAAGTTGTAAGTCAACCATTCATCAACATACTTATTTTCTTAATATGAATAATATATCTTGTGAACACTGAGAAAAATTTGGAAGTGGTAAAACAATATTACGTGGCAAGAAATACAAAGAATTGGGAATCATTGCTTAGCTTGTTTCATGATGAATATCCGATGGATCGATCTAGTTCAGCTGCGCTTGGAGATTATGTTACAGAAATTACAGAAGCAGGTATCAACCCAGGAATTCAATTTTTTCAATTACTAGGTTATGATGATAAAATAATTACTGAGGCTCAGAATTTTCTCTTATCAGTCATTGATAAACAATCCAATGTTAATTACTTAAAGTGGAGATCACAGTTTATATCTAATTTTGAGATCCAAGATGTCATGGTGGATAAAAACCGAGTTTGGGTCTACGTGAATTCAGTGGTCCTTACATCTTATCACCGTGAACTAAATTTTTCAGGATTTCAGCAATTCGTATTTAAAGAATCAAAAATAACTGCATCATATCGAGCTGGACGTTATCTTGGATCAGTTATTCAAATGGGAAAGGTAATTATGGCCGCAAATGATAAAGAAGAGATTAACAATTATTTACAAGTTTTACGTAATTTGGGAATTTTACCAAATAATATTGATAATTAGCGATTAAACAAAAGCTATTCTAGGTACTACGCTTTCAAATTTTATTTACAAAACAAAACGCCTGGATTTTAAATGAACGTGGGCTAAACATCTCGCCGAAGCTCGACGCTTACACCCTGTTTCTTTCGATCATGACATTGGTCTATCAATTGTTCTTTTTGCAACAATACATAATTAGGTAGTAAATAAGTATTAAATAAATAGCCCACTCCATTATATGAGATAAAATGCCTCTTGATGTAATTCAATCTCTTTTTGATAAGGCAGAATTTGATAAGGCACTAAATATAATTGAAACAAGTACTGCGAACAAACTAGATTTGATGTATCTAAAGAGTATTGCATATCGAAAAATTTGGATGATCGATGAATCTATTGAATCCGCAAATCAACTGTTAGTTGAGAGTAGAACCTCAAATAATAGGATTCATGAACTGAATGCATTGATCCAACTGGGCTATTCCACAATTCTAAATGGTTCCACATCTTCGATCACCAACAGTCTAAATTATCTCACTCAATTTGAAAAAATATGGAATGATCTAAATGCCCAAGAAAAATCAAAACTAGAGGAGATAGAGGCATATTATTATCATGTTAAAGGCACATCATCTGGGAATTACGCGGAATCAATAGATTATTACATAAAGAGTTTGAAAATTCGGAAGAATCTGAGATACAAATTTGAATTGATCCCTTCTCTTCATCAGTTAGCATATTTTAGTATATTAGAAGGTGAGTATGAGACATCATTCCAATATGCCACCCAATTATTAGATGTTGCTGACACGCAAGGTAATGATGATAGTAAGAGTTTTGCCTATGAGTCTCTAGCTGAGTATTATAGAATAAGGGGAGAATTTTCTAAAGTAGAAATCTATTACCAAAAAATAGTAGAAATTAATGAGAGATTAATTTCAAGATATAACAGACCTACCTCTTACATTAATAAATATGGGACATTGGCTCGTATGCATGAATTGCAAGGAAATTGGGATAAATGTATAGAAGCTTCTGAAAATGTCATTCAATATTTAGAAATAGCAGGCCGAGATTACTATATTAGCAATAATATCTATAATCTAATTACATTTGCATTAAAAGTTTCAGATAAAGCATTAATTGACAAATATATGAAAAAACTAGATGCATTAGTCATCCAAAGCAATAATCATCCAAAGCCAATATTTTACCAGCAGTTATGTAAAGCACTGATCTTTAAAAGTAATAAACGAGCAAAACAGAAAACTGAAGCACAAAAAATATTTGAGGAATTGCTTGAGAAAAAACTTTTCCATGAATATCGAAGAGTGGAGATCCTATTTCATCTAGCCGAACTCTTATTAGATGAATTAAAACTCTATGGGGAGGAGGAGGTTTTATCTGAAATAACTAATGTAATCAAAAAAATATCTGAAATCGCCGAGGATCAAAATCTTCATTCATTACGTATTGAAGCTCTCCTCCTCCAATCAAGGCTAGCTTTTTTCAATAGAGAAGTAATTGTATCAAATAAATTAATACAAGAAGCTCGATCTATAGCTGATAATACCAAATTAACTCATTTTCAAAAGATCATTAAAGATGAAGAAATATATATTAATACTGAAATTGAACTTGCATCTGAGATTACTAATAAAGCAGCACCTTTTCGCGATAGACTTGAGAAAATAAAAATTATTGATTATATTAATGAGATGAAAAAGTTGACAAAAGGGATTGAGTAATCATATTTATTTATATCAGGATCAATTGAGTAACAAAATCCAATTGCATATTTCGATCGATTTGAAAAATCTAAACTTGAGACGAGCTAGATAGATCTACTGTTCCTATTTTTATTACTATGCAGTGTATTAATTTGTACGTACAAAACAAACGCTTTTTGCTCATAATACGCATTTGATTCATATTTGATCATCTAGCTTGCATAATTATTCTCAATCACCCACAGGATTAGAAAAGTGAAGGGAATTAATGTACCAATGATTGATAGCTTAATAATCATCTGAAATAATAATTTTGTTAATACTTGATCTATTTTTATTAACAACATAAAAATTGTCGCAAAAACACTGATAACAATTAACCCAAAAATAGGTACGATGAAATTGTTAATCATCTCCTCCATTTTCTCATCTTGGAAAGTAACAGTTGCAATTCCAACGGATAGAAGTGCGACAATAAGGTCAACTTGAGATAATTCTTTCAGAATATGAGAAAGCGGGATTGAATTTTCACCTTCTGAGGTCTGCAATATGTAATTGTTTGATTTTAGACTTATAAGCTTTTATGATTAGCTGTGGGAAAATATCTCACAATCACCGTACACGTTGGTCATAAAGGGAGATCAACCTTAAATCCCAAGTGCGTATTATCATCCTAATACGCAATTCGAATATTTTATGAAACCCGAATATCTTTAATCAATTATTGTACTTAAACATTAGATATTTTATTGAACTGAGACAAGCTAGATCGATTAAAATTCAAATCAATTCAAATTATCCTTCTAATAGATAATGAATAATATCTTCCATTATACGCTTCAAAACCGCATTTGTCAAATCCTTTATATTTTTCAAGGCTGTTATTCTTGTTTTAATTAAGAAACTTATCCTGTTATAATCAGATACAATTCTCTCAGCAATATCTGTAAAGTAAATACAGAATAATACGAGTTTATTATCAATTTTAGTCGCATAAACCAGAGAAGAAAGAAGATTTTCGGATGTAACAGGCAATGGACCAAATAGTCCTTCTTGAAAATTCTCTCCTTGACCCACCAGTGTAAAGAAAAAGATGGAATTTCTCATATATTCAACTTCAGAAAGTAAATGGTCGTTCAATTTCATTATGACATTGGGACCATGATCATCTACATGAAGAACAGCGAGTGAAATTGAGTCATAATATTCCTGATATGTACTTGCAGCTCTGCCCACAGTTGTTTTAACATCATCAGATCGCACAGGTAGTGCTGGTAATCCAATCATTTCTGGAGACACCTGTTCGAAAAGATATGCTAGATGTCTTTTTGAAGAAACTGTACCTATAGCATTTTGAAATAAATTGATAATAAATTCATCAGAATAAATGAATTGCAATTCAAATTGTAAATCCACTGTGATTTGCTTGAGGGCATTGATGACTTCATCTTCTGTATGTAATCCCCATAAACCAGGATCTAATTTGATGGTCCGATCATAGGTATCAATAATTAACATGCCTTTAGTAGTTCTCTGCATATCTTCAAGTATAGTTGAAGTTTGTTGTTGAATAATATGTCTCAAGGTTGAAGAGGCGTGTGCAGTTAATTCATCGAAAAATTCTGTTAGGAGAGTGGTGGCCACACCAATTGTAGAAATTTCCTCCACCGTTGGGGTTTGAATATTATCTGATATTTTTTGTAATAAAATTGTTAATCGTTCTAGTAGTACCGGTTTTTGTATAAAATCAATTGCTCCTAATCTTAAGGCAGCAGAAATGGCATCAGTTTGTGCAATACCTGATAGCATTATTACCTTAATATGCGGTAAGGTGTCAGAAACAATCTCTAATAATTCTAAACCAGTAATATTCGGTAGAATGATGTCTAGAAATAAAACATCAGTATTGAGAAATTGGGCCTTATCTAAGAATTCTTGTCCATCTCCAAAAGAAGCAATAACTTGATGACCTGCTTCTTTAATCATATTTGAGACTGCTTCTCGAATGAAAAGGCTGTCATCAATTATTACACAGCCAAGACTATGCGCCACAATTATACAGCCCAATAATCCTTATTTCAATCTTTATTGTGTATTAAAAAATAACAACCAATAAAGTAGAAAAGTTCTAGCGAATCACTGAATTATCAATCTCCTTAAGATCATTTATGAGTTAATATAGAATCTAAAAAAAACATAATTGACATTCTTTCTGGAAATTATTTATTAAGTATAAATATAATTAAAACATAATAGTGTATAGTTTCAATCAATCTAATAGATTTATGGAAACCAAGGTATTATTTGAATAGTATGAAATTTTTAACACCTGAAGCTGATGATGGTAATATTGAGTACAAACTAACTCTAAGTCATCATATTGATAATGAAGATCGAATAGAAGAACTTGCTTCTCAAATGCGATATCGTATTTACGAGGGCAATGGAGAGGCATACTATTATTTGGGTGTAGAAGATGATGGTTCACCTACTGGTATCAGTGAACAAGAATTGGAAATCAGTTTGGAATCCTTAGAAAAGGTTGCTCAGGTTGCAAGAGCTAGAATAAAGATATTAAGGAGAGAACAAGGTAATGAAGGACTAATTGCTGAATTACTTATTAGAAGAGAAAAAGATCCCGAAGAACTTCCTGTAGATATTCGGCTTGCTAGTGTTGGAAATGTGGATGCAGGTAAATCATCATTAATTGGTGTATTGCTTAAAGGTGAGCTCGATGATGGAAGAGGTTCTGCCAGGAGCAAAATTTTTAGATATCTACACGAATTGGAATCAGGGAGAACTTCATCAGTAAGTACAACAGTTCTTGGATATGATATTGATGGAAATATTGTTAATCATGACCATGTTCATCCCCCAACAGATATCGAATTACTCGAACGTTCCATTAAGACCATTACATTTCATGATCTCGCAGGTCATGAAAAATATTTAAAAACTACGATATTTGGATTAACCGGATTAACTCCAGAGTTTGCATTACTTGTAGTTGCAGCTAATCAAGGTATCCTACAGATGACTAAAGAACATCTTGGGCTAGTAATAAGTTTGAATATCCCATTTTTTGTGGTGGTAACGAAAATAGATCTTGCGCCTGAAAACATTACTATCCAGACAAAAAAGGAGTTAGTAAAATTATTAAAAATACCTGGTGTTTCAAAAATTCCTTTTAAGGTTAACACAATTGATGATGCAGTCATTGCAGCTCTGAACCTTAGTACTAAGTCAATAGTACCCATATTTTCTGCTAGTTCCGTTACCGGTGAAGGTATCGATTTTCTAAAATTATTTCTTCAATTGCTACCTGCAAAGAAGATTCAAACAGAGGATTATGGGCTAGAATTTAGGGCATACATCGATGATATTTTTCAAGTATCAGGTGTTGGGACTGTAGTTGCTGCAATGGTATATTCCGGATCAATTGAAACTCAAAAAAATGTTCAACTAGGTCCATTTAATGATGGTTCATTTCGAGAAGTGAGAATTAAATCTATCCATTACAAGAGAGTTCCGACCAAGGGCATAGGTGCTGGGTTAAACGCTACATTTGCATTGCATAATATCAGAAGGGATCAAGTACGAAAGGGAATGGTACTTGTCACAAAAAATGAAATCAAAAATCAAGCCTATTTTGAGTTTGAAGCAGAGATTTATGTTTTATATCACTCGACAACAATTAGACAGGGGTATTCTCCAGTCATACACTGTCGAAGTATCAGACAGAGTGCACAGATGATAAAAATTGATGTTAATACATTAAGAACTGGTGATCGAGCTAAAGTTAATTTCAAATTCTTGTATAGACCAGAATACATTCGTGTAGGACAAAGAATCATCTTTAGAGAAGGACGGACTAAAGGATTGGGTGTAATTACTAAAATTATTCAGAATTGATGTACATTTTCTTCTTAATTGATCCATAATACATGGAAAATAGTCAGAATAAGTCTAAGGTAAAAAATATCACCTAAATTCCATTGTACACACATAAATCGAAATTAATGCAAAACAATTATATATCAAATTAGCGTTAATTGGTAATAGCACGTGAATCAAATGAGTTCTAAATTAATAAGAATTATATTTACTTTTGTATTATTGAGTATATTGATCACATCGGCCAGTGGTCAAGATAATTACTATGAAGACCCAATATATGGATTTTCAGAACGTTTGAAAGAGGGTGTGGAAATTACATGGATAATACCACAATACTCGATTTTAATGCCGGAGTTTAATGAATCAGAACAAACAACAATTTACACTGGATATGATGAATATACTTCAACTAATGAAAATGGAGACGAGGTAGTAGAAACTATTACCTATGAATATACTGAAGAAAATTATTATTATGAATACCCAGATATACCTGTAAACACTCTATTGGAGGTAATAATATTAAAAGATCTAGCAAAAAAAACCAACTCTTATTATTATTCTGATTTCTATGATGATTCCCATGAATATTTTGATATGTCAGTTTCGAAAGGTAATGAAAGTGAAATTATTGAATTTCTTTCACCTGATCTCTTATTCAGACCTTCAGTTTTGGAATTTGAAAATGGGACTGTGCTGAATGCAATAGAATATGAATATGAACAGCAGCAAAAGTACATTGAAGATGAAACCTTTGATGGTCCGAATCCAGAAGAATTCTATTTGGACTTTTCTATTAAAGATGGAGTTTATATTGAAAAGACCAACTTTAGTTTTGAAAATGAAACTAATAAGTTAGAAATGAGAGTAGATGTAGAAACTGGTGTATTACTCTATGTTTATGCATTATCCGAAGGTCTTGATTTTCGTTTTGAAATCGAAATGAAATTACATGAATCTGCTGGAATTAATCTGAATAACGCTGGACCAAATGAGGAATTATCTTTACCTCTCTCTCCTTTCTTTGTTTATGCACTTCTAATTGTCCCCATCATTGTAAGTAAATTTAGAAGAAATTGAAAACTTGATTAAATTTACTTGGAAATTAAAAATTTACCATTATTTTAAGCAACATAGCGAATATAAATGATCTAAGACCTTTTTCTCCTTTTCTTGGTTGATTTCTTTTTCTTTTTTAGATAATTTTGAGCTTCAGCCTTTTCAAATTGATTTACAATGGATTTTAATTTATTAATAATGGCTTTTTCATCATCAGAAATCTCGTCATCCATTTTACCTATAACTTCTGCATTTTGTAATAATGTTTTTCTTGCTGCAAGTAATAATTTTCTTTCCTCACTATCGATTAAACTATCTCCCAATGCATCTTCAAGCAAAAGAGTATAAGATTGCAAATCACTAATTATTTGCCTTAAAAGCTTCTGTTCATCAGGTGATATAAATCCATCCGCCTCTGCAACTTTCATAAGCTTCATCCATGATTTTTTGATTAACTTTTCACTCTTCCAATGTTTGGGTAAATTCATTAATGACACAGAACCACCAATGTCCTCCGTTTCAGCAATATACATAAACAGAGGGTCATGTAATTCTTCGTGTTCATGATAATCTCTCAATGCTATATACATCAATCCTGAAAGTAGAAAATAGGTGGAAATCATTGATTTTGATTCATCGGGATAATTATCAATATCGAGATACCTATGAAATAATTTTTTTATGTTTAAATTCATTTTACAAATCTATTCTTTGACTATTTCTTAATCATCTCATTAATAATAAATTTTAGTTTTGCAGGTTGAATATCAGATTTCGAATCTAGGTCTAATTATCATTGATCTAATAAAAATACAATCAAATTTAGATGTAGGTCCAAAAATCGCGAAGAAGGCAAAACCGTTAAATAATAAACATGTTATATTTACCTTAAAGCGTTGATATCATGAGATTACACACAAAAAATATTATTATGTCAGTAATTTTGTTCAGTACTTTGATCACATCCGCCAGTGGTCAAGACTATTATTATGGGGATACTAAATATTTATTTTCAGAACATTTAAAGGCAGGAATGGAATTTACATGGGAGTTCAAGAAATTCTCTTTTGAATTCATCAACAGTAGTTTGGGTTTCAATCAGGTAACAAGTACTGCTTCTGAAACTGTAACTGAAGAACAAACAACCTTAACAGTTACTGATGCCCCCTCATCTCAAACTACTACTGAGACTTCAGAAGAATATTATTTCGAATTTCCCGAAATCCCGGACGTACCTGTTGGTACATTATATACAATTAAATTATTGAAAGATATTGGAAATTTAACTGATGATTATATCTACTCCGAGTTTGATGATGAAATGAATTACTATAAGGAATATTTTGATATATCCATTTCATCAGGTAATGCTGAAACTCTAATACCATTTTTTGGAATCAATGGATTCATTTATACTTCTGTTATAGAATATGATAATGGAACCAGGGCAAATCAGTTTGAAGTACAATATCAAGAGGAAATGAAATGGCGAGAAGAATATTCTGATGCATTTAATGATTCTAATGTAGGTTCAGTACCCGAATTTTCTATCGTGGATGGTGTTTATATTGAGAGTATGCAATTTGTTGATGGAAATATCACTATAAGTACATCACAAAGAACAGATATTGAGACAGGAATACTACTTTCCGTAACTGGATCGATTTCATTACCACAATATCTTTATGAGGTTGATGTAGAATTGTATGAGACAAAGGGTATAGATCTAAACAATTTAGATCGGGGTGAGACCCTAGCTCTTCCAATTTCAACCATTTTTGTATATACTCTTTTTGTAATACCTATTATTATTAACAAGTTAAAATCCAAAAACAACAAATAAATCTCAAAGTAATTAAGTTTGGAATAATTATAAAAAAAATATACAATTTCATATCTGTCAAGGTACATTTGCTTAGTCGATTACTTTTTTAATAAACAATCAGAACTCAAATTATAATGACCGCACAAGAATTTGATAAGGATTCTGCTATCAAAGAAGCTACAGATGTTTTAACAGTAGAAGATTTTGATGCAGTCGAATTTTGGGTTGGTAATGCTTATCAGGCAGCATATTATTATCAACATGCATTAGGATTTGATGTAGTTGGTTCAAGTTCATTAAAATCTGGTAACCGAAAATTTGCTTCTTATGTGATGCAGCAGGGAAATGCTAAAATCATCCTTTCATCACCATATAACGGTTCTTCTGAAATGGGGGCTCATCAGTCTATGCATGGTGATGGTGTGAAAGTGGTTGGCCTGAGGGTTAGGGATGCTGAGATTGCCTGGAATAATGCAATTGAAAGGGGTGCAACAGGAATTACTCCCCCGACCGATCTAAAAGATGAATATGGATCTCTTAGATATTCAACAATTTCAACTTACGGTGATGTCGTCCACAAATTCATAGAAAGAAATGATTATGATGGTGTCTATATGCCGGGATATACTCCTTACAAAACACATGTTCAAACAGAACAAAAAGGAGTGGTTAGAATTGATCATATTGTCGGAAATGTAAATTGGAATCAGATGGATCCTACTGTTCAATTTTATCATGAAGTTTTTGGATTTGCTCAATTTATCGAATTTAGTTCCGATGATATTGCAACTCAATATTCTACATTAAGATCTAAGGTAGTTAGAAGTTATAACAATAGAGTGAAAATGCCGATAAATGAACCAGCTGCAGGAGTGAAAACTTCTCAAATTGAGGAATATGTGAACTATTATCATGCTGCAGGAGTACAACATGTTGCATTATCAACTAACGATATAGTTGCGACCATATCATCAATGAAAGAGAAAGGTGTCGAATTTATTTCAGTTCCTAAAACGTATTATGACAGTCTTGCTGAAAGGGTTGGAGAAATCAAGGAGGACATTACTACTCTTGCAAAATATGGAATTCTTGTAGATCGTGATGAACATGGCTATCTCCTTCAATTATTCACAAAACCAATTCAAGATAGACCAACTTTCTTTTATGAAGTAATCCAAAGACGAGGATGCAGAGGATTTGGTAAAGGGAATTTTCAAGCATTGTTTGAAAGTATTGAGAGAGAACAAGAAGAGAGAGGAAATCTTTAGTTAAGATACTACTTGGTCTCTAAGGCACAAGATCTTTATCCCTTACTAAACTGACTAAATTCACTTCTTCTAGTAAACTTGTTAGATTTACATACTGGGAATCTGTCATTTCGAAATCTAATTCACCCATTTCTGTTATTTTATCTTGATAGGCTTCAATCCAACCTAGAAAATCTCGATATGGCACCCTATAAGTCAGAGGGCAGGCAATATCAAGAAAATATTGCAATTCATCATTATCTTCTGGTTCCTGCCATAATATCGGATAAGTTCTACAAATCGTTGGACGAACATCGTAAATAGAACAATTGTTATCATTTCCTAAATACATACAGCGTTCTTTATTTGAACTGTATTGGTAGATTTTTTCTTCTTCATCGTGGATTTCCAACGTGTGATTTTTTGGTGCGGTTCCATTATCAAACCGTTGTTTGAACATTGAATATTCATTTTCTAATAACGCAAATGTGACCTTTTCACAACAGCCACCTGTTAATTTTATACATCTTTGACAAACCGAAAGCATATATTTTGTTATTCCAATTTCACCATTGTAGGTGGGTATAATAATTTTTATTCAAGGCGAATATTTTCATTTGAATTTAAGTACGTCCATTGATAAAATATGTAGAGTTATCAATCACAAATAAAAACCTTATTTATTGTTTAAATACCATTGAACATACAACGAATATTCAAACATCAAGAATAACTTTCTGTTAGAAATGTATTCTATAAAATATAATAATGAAAATCTTGTAACAAAGAAAAAAAAGTGTTAGCGATTATCATTGTTCAATTAAGATGTACTGATTCAACCGTAACAGTCAAAAGGATAAAAACGAAATTACGTTTAGAAGTATAAATGGCACAAGTTATATCCATTGCAACACAAAATCCTACATCATTACGTCCAATCGGACTTGTTTCAGAAGCAGTTGAAATAATGAGTAAACTTCATTTTAGACGTATTCCTATTGTTTGGGAAGATTCATTAGTGGGGATAGTTACTGCAAGAGATTTACTTTACCTAATTGAAAATAAAGGTCTCTCAGTACTAACTGATGAACTTCAATATCATATGGTCAAAGAACCTATTTTCGTATATAGAGATGTGGAGCTTGGTGATGCAGTAAAATTGATGTTTGAACATAATATTGGTTCACTCCCAATTGTCTCTGAAAGAGATCGAACACTCGCAGGAATTGTTACTGAACGTGATTTAGTAAGAGCTTTCACAGAAAATATTTTTGCTGATGCAGATCTCCGTGAATTTATTTCAACAGTCCCAACTACTGCACCCTACAAAACTTCAACAGTTATGAAAATCATGAAAATTATGGCCAAGCAGAAGATAAGAAGAGTAATTCTTATCGATTCGAAAAACATAGTAATGGGTGTAATAACGGCTAGTGATATATTAAGATACATCTCAGAACATATTGTTAGGACTGGTGAGCCAGAAGGGGATATTTTGAAGGAAAAAATTTCTACAATTACGAATCCGGATGTAACTGTTGTAGATATCAATGAATCTGTGTCTGAAGTGGCAAAATTGTTAATCGAAAAAGGTATTGGGGGAGTTCCAGTTATTGATGAAAATAAGGAATTAATGGGTGTGTTTACAGAAAGGGATATTCTATTACTAGTAGGAACATATAATTTAATGTAAATTTAACAATCAACAATATTTTTCTTAGAAATTATTTTCAGAAATACTGATTGGCAATAAAAAATGCTATCTAGTGATAAAATAAACTTCGAATATGATTGATTTTACCAGTAAACGAGCTTTAATATTTGGAGTTGCATCAGAGGATAGTATTGCTTGGGCAATTAATAATTTAATAATTGAAGCCGGTGGGACTACAATTCTTTCTTATCAAAAAAGATTCAAAAGTCGGATATTACAACTAACTAAAGATATTGATGGCATTGAGGCAATTGAGGAATGTGATGTTGCATTTGAAGATCAAGTAAAGGATCTGTTCAACAGATTAACAGGTAAATTTGATATGGTCGTCCATGCAATCGGATTTGCTCCAGCCACTGCGCTGATGAAACCAATTATCTTTACAACGGAAGAGGATTTCAATACTGCATTAGTAATATCAAGCTATTCATTACTAAGAATCGCCCGCCATGCTATGCGAGTACTGAATCCAAATAGCAGTTTTATTACACTTACATATCTTGGTGCTACAAAGGTTGTATCAGGATATCGCTTAATGGGTGTCGCAAAAGCTACATTAGAATCAATGGTGCGAGAGTTGTCCGTAGTATTGGGTGCAGCTGGACATAGAATAAATGCGGTTTCCTCAGGACCAATTCGTACTCTAGCAGCAAGTCATATTCCTGGGTTTGATAATATTCTTGATTATATGGCTAGGACTGCTCCTTTGAAGAGAAATGTTACCCAAGATGATACGGCAAAAGCAAGTATATTCTTACTAAGCGACATGGCATCTGGTATTACTGGACAGACAATATTTGTGGATTTAGGGTTTAATATCATTGGAGTTCCACCAAATTTAGATAATTAATTGAATTATCAGAGATTTAAATATTGAATGAAGTGAAAGATGACTAACAAAGAAGCTCTACGTGAAAATGAAGCGACAGGCAATTTCAAATCATGGTATATGTTAGTTATTGGATATTTTTATTTCGGACAAGGATACTCACTAGCCTCAATGGTATTATTACTTCCGTTATATATGAAAGATGAACTAGAAATAGGAAGCTATTCCCGAAGTATTGTAATTAGTGCAATTATTATCTTTCCATGGTATTTTAAAGTGGTTTTTGGAATTATTACAGATAATTACCCAATCGGAAAGTATGGTCGAAGAAAACCATATTTGATAATTTCAACATTATTTTCAATAATTGGTTGGTTGACGCTAGGAATTCATAACTCTGTTAACGCACTTTTTATCTTAAGTGGCATATCACTTGCTACTGGTTCTGCCTTTGCTGATTCAGTTGTGGATGGTCAGACCGTAGAATTAACTCCCAAGAATTATATCTCACGAATTCAGGGTATAGCCTGGGGTTCTAGAGGATTGGGTATAGGGCTTACTGGAGTCGCAAGTGCACTGATTGTGGATAATTATGGTTGGCAAGTTATGTTTTATGTAAGCTCTGTATTTGGAATTTCTATATCCATCATTGCATTATTATTGCCTCAGACTAAAGTTACTCAAAATCAACCGGGCGAAGATAAACAAATCGTTATGTCGCTAAAAAAAATCTTGATGAATGATAAATCTACGAAACAACTTAGTTATTTCTTTTTTAGCGGATTGAGCCTTCTTATTGTTCCATTGTTATCGATTATTATGAGGGATGAATTTGATTATAGTCTAACACAAATTGGTTACGGGGCCATAACCTTCGCTTTTGGATCATTTATAGGAGCAATGGTAAATGGAATTTTGTTTGATAAGAAAGAATCAAGAACAAGAATAATATCTTTATTTGTCTCATTTGCCGTTGCGATTAGTCTGGGTTTAATATTCCCGCTAACATCTCTGAGTCATAATTTGAAATTGGATTTAATTTTAATTAATCGACAAATTGAATTTGATGCATATCAGTTCGCTTACTTCGGCATTATTGGAATATTATCTGGTTCCTTTGAAGGCTATCAATTAAAAATCATCCAGGAAAGTTCACCTAAAAGATATGAATCAACTGGGTTTGCTATTTTTACTGGGATTAGTAATATTGGTCAGCTGGCATTGGGGGGTGTCCTTGTAATTTATCTATCTGAAATATTGAATCTCAGCCTTTTTATTCCTTTGCAACTGACGATTTTATTCATAGCAATTAGCATTTTTCCACTTTTAAAATTGAAAAATTTGTAGGTTTGAAGTATTAAATATCCACATGTAATCACTCAAATAGTAGTGCAATATTTTGGTTATTAATTATTAAAAAATTCTTAGGAATGAGGAAAAGATTAAACACAAATTTTGACATTATTATTCCTGTGCAAGGTAATATAAATATCGAAGACACGATAGCAGTTGTAAGGAATTTTTTGCATGTCGGTGATATTAATGAAGCTCTTGTAAATCTAGAATTAATTATGGATTTAAGAGAAATTACAGAAAGACAAGAACAGATAGTGGATATACTTAATGTGAGAATATTAATGGAATTGGGACAAAATGTTGAAGCCCTTGCACTAGTCGAAGCGGCAAGTTACGGATTGGCAGAAGATCGATTTAAAATAGAATTCGTGGAATTAAAAGCGTTAAGAGCCATGTTATATTTCCTATCCTCTAAATTTGATGAAAGTGATGTTTTAATAATTGAGACTCTTAAACTAGTTGAGAAATTTAACGAAAATGATCGTATATTATGTGAAGAGTCTGTTAGTGAAATCTCTAACCTAAGAGGGCTAATTTATAGTAACAATAGTTCATGGGATCAAGCTTTAGTGGAATTCCTAAATGCCTTGGGATATCGTAAAAGAGCAAATCATAGAAAGGAAATTGGTATGATTCTGTTTAATCTAGCCAACGCATATCGGTATCAAGATAATATTCAGAGGTGTATAACAATTTTAGAGGAATCAATTTCAACTTTCAAAGATATTAATTATATTGAAGGAATGGAAGCTTCATACAACTCAATAAAAGATGTATATACCCAGATTGGTGAAACCGATTCAGCTTTTTTATACAAACAGAAATTGGATGAATTAAGCGAAAAAATTACTTTTAAAAATTACAAAAGAGAAACCACAATTCAAAGAAATACACAAGCTAGAGAAATTGAGAAGTTAAATGCTGAAATAATTCAGAATAAACAAGAAATATGGTCATTAGGATTAGAATTAAACTCATCACAAGACGCTTCTAATCCTAGTGAATCTTTTTCAACACAAATTGGAGATAATATGAAGCAAGAACTTAGTGAAAAAAGAGATGAAGTCACGCTTATCTCAAAAGAGCTAGAATTGTTAAAAAATAGAATCACCTCAATTGAAAAGGAAAATGAACAACTAAAAAATTCATCTAAATCTCAAGATGACAATATGGAGATAAAGCAAGAGCTTGTAGAATCATTACATAAAATAGATTCATTAGATGAACTAATCAACCATAAGACTAAAGAAATTGAAACTTTAAACAATCTCGTGGGTAAAAAAAATTCTGAAACGAATGAAATGCAAAGTGTGATTGATGAGTATAAAACTAAGATAGATGAACTTGAAGGAAACCAAGAATCAGCCCACGTTGAAATTAATAATTTAAAAAATGAATTGAAAGAAACGAAAGAGAATGTTGTTTCGGTATCAAGTGAATCGGAGCTAAAAGAAGCAAAGAAAAAAATTGAAGATTTGGAAAAACAATTCGCAGAAAAACCCATAGTATCTGATGATAAAAATCTAAAGAAAGAATTAGAGGATGCAAAGCAAACCTCTGAAAAATTAATGAAAGATCTAAAGGAACGTGAAAGTCAAACTGATGAGAATTTAAAACAGATAGAAATTACATTTGAAGAGCTAGAAAAAGCAAAAATAAAAATCAAAGAATTGCAATCATCGGACCATTCACAAGCAGTAGTTGACACAGATAGTAAACTCATACAAGAAAAGGAAAGTCAAATTAACAAATTAGAAGCCGAAATAGAGGATATTCATAAAGTAAATCGAGGTTTAGAGAAAAACTTACAAGAAAAAGATGCTAAACATCTAATTGAAATGCAGAATTTGAAGACAGAGATGAAGAGTAAGGTCGAACCAGCATCTTCACCCAAAAGCGATGAAAAACTAAACGAATTGAAAGATCAAATTGCTGAATTAGAAAATCAGATAAAAGTAAAGGAGACTCTTCTTGAGAATTCCAATTTAAAAAATGAGGAATTAAATAATAAAATAGAATCTCTAGAGGAGAAGGCAAAAGAATTGAAATCGGTAAAAGAAGAGGTAATAATCCAAAAACCTGTTGAAATTCCGCCTCAAACTATCCGACAAACTGTTGTAGTTAGTACTCCAAAATCAGCCGATTCTACTATTCAAGATCTTCTCGATTCATCAAAGTTAGCAGAGACAATTGCTTCAATTCTTAATGAACAATCACAACTAAAATTGCGTTTTCTGGCTATGCAAATTGGCACTAGTCCAGCAAGAATAATGGATGAAGTTAAACAACTCCGAGATGTCGGATTTGTGGATTTGCAATACGATTCTGCTGGTGATTCCAATCCTTTAATTGTTAAGAAATAATGTTCTGATAGGAATTATATTTAATTAAGTATTCAAATATTTAAGCGCAACACCAACAAGCATTGTAGTTCCAATTTTAAGTGCATCTTCATCAAAATCAAAATAATTTGAATGATTTGGGGCTGTAAACCCCTTCTCCTCATTTTTCCCCCCTAACCAGAACATAGCTACTGGAACTTTACCACCCATTCCGAATTCATAAAAATCTTCTGCACCAAGAATTGCAGGGGGTATTATCAAATTTTCTTCACCAAGTAATTCAATCGTTGTTTTCTGAATGAGTTTAGCTAAACTTTCATCGTTTACCCCTACAGGATATCCCCCATGAATTTTGACTTCAGCTTCACCACCATAAGTTTCAGCAATAGATTTAATTAATTTGGGCACCTCCTCAATTATTATATCACGTACTTCTTGATTTAGTGTCCTAAATGTACCTTCCATTACCGCACGTTCTGAAATTATGTTATGCCTGGTCCCAGATTCGATTTTACCAATTGTGAATACTCTTGGTTCAATTGGTGCTATTCGTCTGGACAAAAATCCTTGAATCCCAATATATATCTGCGAAGATATGTAAATTGGATCGATTGCCATATGAGGTGCTGAACCATGACCTCCTTTTCCTTTGATAATGATTACTATTTCATCAGCACTCCCCATGCTTGGACCACTTCTAATTGAAACTGTTCCTGCAGGATTCTGTGCATTCACATGTAGAGCTATAGCTGCATCAATTTCAGGATTATTTGGATCTCCTACTGCTCCTTCTTGTATCATTGGACCTGCACCACCTGGAATGTCATAATAACCAAGGGGTGATGTTTCTTCAGCTGGTTGAAATACCAATAATATTGTCCCATCGAATTCATTCTTCTTCTGAATCAAAATTTCAGCAGCTCCAAGTAGGCATGAAACATGACAATCATGACCACAGGCGTGCATCACATTATCAATTTTTGATTTGTAAGGAACATCAGAATCTTCTTGCAATGGCAATGCATCCATATCGGCTCTTATCAATAATTTCTTTCCAGGGGATTTGCCTTTAATTGTTGCAACAATTCCTGTTTTGGCAATTCCTGATTTATATGGAATTTCTAATTCATCTAACCTATTCATTATGAGTTTTGCAGTTTCAATCTCTAAAAATCCAAGTTCTGGGTTTTCATGAATTTTACGGCGAACCGATATTAGTCTTTCATTAATTTTTTCGACTTCATCAAGTAGTGACATGAAATATGATATTCTTCTATTTGGATTTTTAAGTTAAAACTAAGTAATAGTTGTTTTTATGGTAATTATTTATCTCCTGTAGTTGTTATTACGAATAAACAAGAATTGTAAATTTTTTATATTTCCTTTTGTTAATAATAATTATAGTTGTTTGGTAAATATGAAAATTCCTATAATTCTAGATGGACCCATGGGGACTGAAATTGAAAGAAGAGGTGGAGACACTAGAGCCCCATTATGGTCTTCAAAAGCATTATTAGATGATCCTGATCTTGTTAGAGAAATTCACCTCGATTTCATTAGTGCCGGAGCTGAAGTGATAACAACCAATACATTTAGGACACAAGAACGTACATTTAACAAAGTTGGTTTGAAAAATCATGGTAAAATTATGACTCAGTTGGCTGTTGAACTCGCTCATGAAGCTCGAAAAAAAGCTCAAAAAAGCATTAAGGTTGCAGGATCCATAGCTCCATTAGAAGATTGTTACTCACCCGAACTAGTGCCTGATTTTGGGCACCTGAAAAGAGAGCATTCTGATATGGCTAAATGGTTGAATGATACAGGGATTGATATATTTCTAATCGAAACTATGAATTCTGTGAAAGAAGCAAAAACAGCAGTCGATATAACCAATGAATACGACTTGCCTATTTGGCTGGGAATGACAGTAAATCATGAAGGTAATCTGCTGAGTGGTGAAACTTGGACCAATTTATTGAAATCAGTATCAGATATCCCCGAAATCATCTTTGTAAATTGTTCTTCTCAAATCGGAACAACCAATGCTCTTCAACAAATAATAAAATATAGACAAAAACATACTATCAAGTTTGAATTAGGATTCTATCCAAATTATCTTTTTGAATTAGAAGAAGGACGAAGCATTGTTGAACTGAGAAATGAATTCCATCAAATTTTGGATTTATGGATGACATATCAACCAAAAGTTGTTGGCACTTGTTGTGGGGCAACTCCTGAAGATACAAAATATCTAGCAAATCTATTCAATCAATTTTAATTGATTATCGAGTTATCCCTTCTTTGGATTGTGGTATTTGGAAGGTTTAAAATTCTCTTCGAATCGATCTCTTTCAAAAACCATTTTTCCAAATATTGAACCAATATAACCCCCAACAAATAATAAAACAGTTACTACAATAATTGAAATTACAAGCACAATGGCCACCACGATCAATAGTATTAATACTAATATAGCTCCAATATCTCCACTATCATCTTGGGAAACTTCACCTGCGGCATCTAATACAAACACTAAAGGGATTCCAGCCAATATAGCAAAGGCGATTGCCCCAGTTCTTGCAGTTTTCATTACATGATATGGTGCCATAAAACCACCAATGAACCCTACTATGAACACGGCTGAAATATATGCATTTTGTAATGGTAATGGTAAAGAATATTGATCTTGACCCTCAATATAAAATATTGATCCAAACGTAATTATCGCTGCTATAATCTGTGATAGTATTCCAATATACCATTTCATAAATCTTGGATAATAGATCACTGTTTAATTTGTTTTTATCAAATGTTATTCTCGTGATATTCGGTACATGAATAGTATGCAATAATTAGTAATATTTTATCCAAATTGGGAAAATTAATTTATTTAATCTTCTTTCAATTGTTTTACATAATCTTCGAGAACGCCAACATTCAGTTTTTTCCTTGTAGGTGATTTTATTATCTTCACGAGCTAATTCAAGGCAATCGTTGAATTTATCAAAATTCAAAATTACATTTGATATTATATCTGTTTCTTCAGTAGTTTCAATCCCATCTTCCATTGCTAATTTTTGGAGTTCTTTGATTAAATTTTCCTTCATGGTCTTAACTTGCATAGAATATCAAATAATTAGGTAAAATTGTTATATTTTAGTTTCGTGTCAATTAAGTATTTTATTTATATTTAATTAAAGAAATTAAAGCTAAAAACAATGATTTATTCAATTTTATGATCTCGTCTTATTGGTTTTTCTTGTGATGAATATCGTTCTTCAAGGTCGTAGGAGCCTCTTAAATGATATCCGCGGGTTTCCCAAAAACCTCTCTCCCATTTATCCGTGAAAACAATTTTTTTACACCATTTGACCGATTTCCAGAGAAAAAAACTGGGGACCAAGGATCTGACAGGTCCACCGTGGTCTGGCTGCAGGGGCTCCCCATCGTGCTCGTAAGCCAACATCACATTGCTCCCTCCCAAATAATCCTCACCTAACGGTAAAGCTGTATCATATCCAGAATCAGCAATAAATGTAACATATTTTGCTTCTGGAAATGGCTTTACCAAATCGACAATAGTTTGGAACGCAACTCCACCAAATTTTTGATCAAATAAACTCCAAGTTGTTACACAATGAATATCACTAACTTGTTCAACCTTTGGTAATTTTTTAAATTCTTCCCATGTCCAAGTAATAGGATTTTCAACGAGCCCTTCAACTGTAATATCCCAATTTTTCCCATCAAAAGTTGGAGTGCGTTCAGCTGATAAAACAGGCCATCGCTTAGCAAGGTATTGACCAGGAGGTAATCGTTGTTTTTCAGATTTGTCTGGTAATTCCTCAAAATCTTCAATTTCAAATTCTGATTGGGACTTCGATTTATCTTGTGAAAATAGAGGCATTCTAATATAAACAAATCAATCCTATATTTATTTTATTGGATATCTGTAAGTGGTCAAGGGTAATCATAAAAATCGAAATTGAATTTAATTACTTAACATACCGAACTTAGAAATCGTAGTTCAAACTTCAAAAACCCCTTAATTGCTATTTATATTGAACATCCAGTTATTTATCAGACAAATCCATGAATTCTAAATACATAGCAGGTATCAATCCTTCAATTGCTAAATTAGTATATCTTCTTAATTTCTGGGGAGCAAAAACATACGAAAGCCATGCGAGCTTCTATCCAAGTGATACTGAAGAACAAGAATATTGGGTTCAAAAAAAAGGAATCGAAGATAGGCTTCAGATTGATATTCAAGGGCCAATATTAATTTGGGGAACAATTTTTCGACTTCCAAGTATCTATATTCTACTTAATAAAAATGATATTGACAAATTTATGGATATCCTACCTGAGAAATGGTTACTCTCTGGTCCCTCAGGACATCTAAACAAAGATACAAAACATGTTAAATCATGTAAACTTGAATATAGACATCCAAAATTGTTGGGCTTCAAACAAATCTGGAACGATTTATGGTTAGATGCACTTGATGAATTTGATTTAACTGAAGAAACCCTCGACACAATATATCAAAACAATCTCTGGCCAAAACTAAACGAATACCTCATCTCAAAACTCCCCTTAACACAAACAGAATTCAATGAAATTAGGAACCAAGGAATTAAGCAACTCGAAGAAAGTTTGCTCCAGTCGATTACTAATTTTGACAATCATCGATTTAAGCATCTAGCTGATAAATTTATAATTAACCTTAATCTACGTGAAGATTATGATCTGTCTTATTTCAGAGATATTACAGAATAATTAATTGATCAAAATCTCTAATTGTTCTTCAAATTTGCTACTGATGAGTATCATCGACACATTCAGTCGATCGATCTGCCCTGATTCAGCGGTTCAACCAACTTTTTGACCCTCGAATCACCCAGTTTTATTTGGTTGAAGATTTCAAAAACCCCTCTATTTATTTCAAAATCTTATAGTTTAGGCAATAGTTTTCTATAATTACAAAAGATCATGATTCATGGTATCAGAAGAGGCAAGAAATGTATTAGATACTCTCCAGAAAGTAAATCGAGTCATGGAGGATTTAATAGATTTAGCTCTCGGCGATGAAACAATTTCACGAGACGAACAGGAACTCCTGTTCTCCATTAATAGTAATTTACAACATTATGTAAAATTGACAATTGAAGCAGTAAGTGATAATATTGTCACTGAAGAAGAAAGGGCTAAATTAATAGCTGTTGGTCAAAAAGTCATTAATGAAGCAGAAAAGGTGGCAATGAAAGATTCAGAAATTTCGGAAGATGAAAAAAAACTATTGGAATCATTAATTACATCTATTAAGGAATTAACCCCTGTAGCATAAAAAACTACTATTAAATAATTACTTTCGGATTTATTTGATTACTTTCGGAATATTAACTGCCTGTGATTTGTCCTTGTTAGGAGTTGAGAACAAAGATCTGTTACTTTTACTTTCAGATTACACTTTTTACTTTTAACCTACCCCCTGTCGTTCTTTATTAATGAAGAAACGGATATTTTCTTGGAACAAACATGGAAATGAATGTAGCTGATCTCGATACAACATCCATAGAAAAAGAACTTGAAGATGCAATAGTAAAACTGGAAGAGGAAGAAGAAAAACCAAAAAAAGTTTCCAAAAAAATAAAAAAAGCAACCAAGAAAGATTCACAAGTTGCTGAGGAAGGTTTAAATCCCGAAACTATGAAATTAATGGATATCCCTGGATTAGGCCCTAAGACTGCAAAAGCCCTTGAGGATGGTGGTATAGAATCACCAGCTCAACTGTTAGAAATAAAACTTAGTAGATTTGATGAATTAGGAATAGCTCGTACAATGGGTAAAAAAATTCGAGCAAGTGTAGTTAATCTGTTTCCAGAAAAATACGCTGACTTTAATGAAAGTTATAGTCTGGAAGATATTGAGGGTATCGGACCAACAACTGCAAAAGCTCTAAGAGAAAAAGGGATGAATTTCGCACTTCTTGAAACCACTCCCGTTAGAGAATTGGAAGCGCGATATGGGATTACAGCTAACACCGCTCAAAAGTATCAAGCTGTTGTTATTGATACGAAAGGTGGTTTCTTTACTGACGCTTTTGCTATCATGAATAAACAACAATCATCGAGAACAGTAACATTCGGAGCTGATAGCGTCGATAATCTTTTTTCCATTCCCGAGCTTAATTCTACTGGATTGAGAGAAGGAGAAACTTATGAATTTTTTGGAGCTTTTCGATCAGGTAAATCACAACTTTGTCACCAAATATGCGTAACAGTTCAACTACCTGAAGAAAAAGGTGGCTTGGGTAAAAAGGCTATATTTCTAGATACTGAAGGTACATTTTCACCATCAAGATTAACTCAAATTGCTACTCGAATAAAGCTTGAAAAGAACTGGGACAAATCCGTCGAAGATATATTGAAAGATATCGTTTATGCAAGAGTTAAAAATAGTGACTCTCAACAAGCTATTGCTCATAAATTACTCGAATACCTTGGAAATAGACCTGGTGAATTCGGACTATTAGTATTAGATTCAGTATCTGCACACTTCAGAGCAGAATATGCTGGTAGAGGCACTCTTGCGGAAAGACAACAAACTCTCAACTATCATTTGAGCATCTTACACAGGATTGCAGACACTTATGGTCTAATTATTGCTGTCACGAATCAAGTCCAATCCAATCCGGCCCAATTCTTTGGTGATCCAACCAATGCAGTTGGAGGAAACATCATGGGCCACTGGGCAGGAACAAGATGTTACTTGAGAAAATCAAAAGGAGAGAGGAGAATAATCAAGATATATGACTCTCCAGTATTACCTGAAAATGAAGCTGTATTTGAAATCACCGAATCTGGTGTAATGAGCTCAGAATAAATAATATTTACAAATGCCTATTAAAGTAAGAAGTTAATTCAGAAAGGTAGTTTATTGCGAATTCGAAATCACCGAATTTTCCATGTCCAATATCCTCCCATTCAATGTATTGATAATCTCCATTGGGGCCTTCAATCTTTCCTAACTCTTTCAATTTATCAACAACATTTCTTGATTCTTCTACAGGGCATCTTGGATCATTAAGACCATGTAATAACAATAATTTAGCCTGTAAGTTTTCAACAAAATTTAAGGGCGATCGATCTTCCCACAAATCTTCATTTTTTATGGGATCTCCCATTTGCATGAAAAAGTATTGTTTGAAATGATCTAATGTATGGTTCTCGTACATACTTCGTAGATGAGAAATTGGAACTGCGGATACTGCCGCTTTCCAAAGTTCTGGACGTTTTGTTATACTAATTAGCGTGGCATACCCACCGTAAGATCCTCCACATATTCCTACACGATTAGGATCTACTTGGGCATTTTGAATTAGCCAATCCCTTGCAGCTACCCAATCATCTAAATCTTTTCCACCCCAATCCTTCAAACAAGAATCTCTAAATTCTACTCCATAACCCGTAGAACCCCGAACATTAGGATATATAACCACATATCCATTATCTGCTAAATATTGACCTGAGATTAAAAATTGGTTGAAATACTGCCCTGTGGGTCCTCCATGAGGGTAAATGATTCCTGGATATAATTTATCTTTCGAATAATTTTTTGGTTTATAGATAATTGCAGGTATTTGCACATCATCTGTACTCCTATACCAAATATATTCAGAATCAACTAAGCTGGAAGGATCAATATCTCCCATATTAGTATCTTGTAGTATTTCAAATTTATTTTGTTCAAGATCATAAGTTATCAGACGTGAAGGAGATTTTGGTTGATTAACATTAAGAATGAGGTATCTATTATCTTTGACTTGACCTCCAATCGCTATTCCCTCTGGAAAATTTAAGATTTTTTCTTCTCCATTTTGTAGATCATACACAACTGGGAAAACTGATGAATCCTTGTTTCTTAGACAAATTAACTTTTTATTATCATTTGTCATTCTTACTGCATACTCTTCAAAGTCTGCAGATCCGTAGTAAATTATTTCTTTTGTATCGTTATTATATGTGGCTCCCTGATAATTACCGTTTACATCTGTGGTGAAAATTAGATGTTTTCCATCCTTTGACCAATGAGTAAAATTGTCCTGACTGCCAATTTTGGTTTGTACAATTCTTTTAACCTCATCTCCATTAGTTTTCGTGATATGAATATCTTGATTTTTGGGATCATTTTCTTCATTTGTTGTATAGGCAATAAATTTTCCATCTGGTGACATTTTAACTTCTGAGAAGAAAATCCAGAGTGATCTTTCATGAGCAGTAATTTGTTTTACATTTGATCCATCACTACTCATAGAATATACATTAATTGGACCATTTCGATTGCTTGTAAAAATGAGAGTTTCTCCATCTTGAGATATATCATAGATGTATTCCTGAAATTTTGGTGTGTCAGTTAAATGTACTAATTTTTTAGTTTCTAAGTTGAATGAATTAATGGAATAATTCTCATCTCCTCCATGATCTTTGGCAAAAATGATATCTTCATCATTTTTGGACCAAATGTAGCTAGCTTTGAGATCGTCTGGAAATTCACCATCTGAAATCTGTGTGATTTCTTTTGTTTCTAAATCCATTATGTAAAATTCTAATCTTCCAGTTTTGTTCCAATAAAATGAAAGTTTATCTTCATTAGTAGAAAGTTTGGCATCGAAAAATGTTGGGATTTCTGCAAGCTTTCTCAGATCAAGACTATTTTTAGGATCATCCAAATTTATTGGCATAAGGTTACAGATTTAGTCATGAATAAATAATTTCCTAGCAACAATATCCGAAATGTACTTTTTCATTAAATTGATACGGTAACAAGTCAAGTTTCTCTAAAGCAAGAGATTAGTGACAAAATCACAATTGTTTTCATAAAATTTGGATGATCCTGATATAGTTTAAGAATTCTGCAATTTGAAAGCTTTCATAGTATTCCACAAAAGCATTGTGATGGTCATTGGACCAACCCCTCCGGGAACTGGAGTTATTAATCCAGCTACCTCTTTGACATTTTCAAAATCAACATCCCCTACTAATTTGCCATCAACTCGATTTGTACCAACATCAATTACAACTGCACCCTCTTTGACCATGTCTTTTTTAATAATTGCAGCTCTTCCAACCGCAGCGATAATTATATCAGCTCTTTTTGTAATAGCCCCAAGATCTTTTGTTCGGGAGTGACAAATTGTAACTGTTGCATGTTCCATTTCTAGTAACCTTGCAATTGGTTTACCCACAAGATTGGATCTACCAACAACGACTGCATCTGCACCTTTAAGTTGGACATTTGATCTTTTCAACATATGCATTATTCCAAAAGGAGTACAGGGAACAAAACCATCAAAACCTGCGTGGAGTCTTCCAACGTTAATATAATGTAAGCCATCGACATCTTTGTCCGGTGATATTTTTAACAATGCTTCATTTTCATTGAAATGGTCGGGAAGAGGTAATTGCAACAATATCCCATTGACTGAATTATCTTCATTTAACTCATTAATTTTGTTAATTAACTCTTTTTGGGTTGTTGAATTATCCAACCGATAAATCACGTTTGCCATACCAACTTCATGACAGGCTTTTTCTTTGTACGAAACATAAGATTGTGAAGCTGGGTCATCTCCTATCAAAATTGTAGCTAAAAAGGGTTTACCATCCATCCTACTTAATTTATCTTTGATTTCAGCTCGTATAGCAGAAGCAATTTTTTTCCCATCGATTATATTATTATCAATACCCGATTCCGACACATATAATTTGCTATCAAATGAATAATAACTCTACTTTAGTGACCAAAAATAATGAACGAAGCTAATGACAAATTATAAAATTGAACGATATAAGATCGGGTCAATGCAGAATTCACGATATTCTATATTCTTTGACGATGGGGGTGTAATTAATGATAACGCTTCTCGTGGGCCTCAATGGTCGAAATTGATCGCTAAATTCTTTATACCAAAATATGGAAAAACCTTTGAAGAGTGAAATGCAATAATTACACGAAATTATCCGGGTTTTAATACCCCAATTGAATTACTCAAAATCATTTCAGAAATTACGGGCGTAATAGTATAATCCATTTTTGAGTTATAATATAACAATATCGAATTAGGAATTCATAAGACAATTAGGTTAAGATTATTTTCATGAATTATTGCCAGAAGGACCAGAAGTTGAAATTGTTAGAATCGGTTTAAAGGATGTTATAGGCCAAAAAGTTATCAAAGTAAAAATTTCTGATAACAAAAAATACTCTGAACAACAAAAACAATTGAACCTATTGAAATCAAGCGAGATAGAAAAAATTGATCGAAAGGGGAAATTTTTACTTTGGTTTTTTAATAAAAGAGGAGTAACTTATGCAGCTCTCAATCATCTTGGGATGACCGGAGTTTGGCATCTTTACACCAATCACATATGGAATTCTTTTGCATCCCCTTTTGAACATTTTAAGCATTACAAATTATATTTTCAATTATCAAATGGAGACCATTTACTTTTTAGTGATGTTAGAACATTTGGTCAATTTAAGATACATGATCCAAAATTGATTCTAGAATTAAAATCAATCTCAACCCTTGGTCCAGATATACTAGACCTTCCTTTCAAAACGGAATTATTCATCAAAAGGATTCGTGGTAAACATAATAATCGCACAGTCGAAATTGGTAAAGCACTATTAAATCCTGCAATAGTTGCTGGTTGTGGAAATATCTACAAAAGTGAGGCTTTATTCGTTGCAAAAATTAATCCTTTCAACCCAGTTAACAAGATTTCTGATAAAAAGTTACAAAAGCTTGGTGTTGCATTATCTAGAGTAGGTCAATTAGCATTGAAAAATAAGGGTACTACTTTGCGTGATTATTCACATGTAGATGGATATCCTGGCTTAATGCAAAATGAACTGAAAATTTATGGTAGAAAAGAAGAAAGTTGTTCAAGTTGTAAATCAATTATAAAAGCAAACAAACAAGGTGATCGAACTACTTACTGGTGCTCAAACTGCCAAAAATGAATTATCCTGTAAAATCCGGTTGATCTGAGAGTTCGCCTAAATCTTCCTCGTCCTCACTTTCTTCTAACCAATCCATCACAATCCTTTCACCATATTCATTGACCCACCGAATTGAACTTTCAACGAAATCAAACATATTAAGGTTTAATCTAACTTTACCATGAGCTGCAATATTTGTGGTTTTGTATTTATTAAATGCACTTTCAAATATCCAATTAAGCAGTTCTATAGCATTTTCTCCACCTTGTGGATAATTCATTAATTTGCCATCAACATCATATTCTCTTTTTGTGAGTTCATCTTTGATTTCATCCATTAATCCAACAATCATCCCTTCTAATGAATTTCCGCGGGCGGCTTCTACAATGAGGGATGATTTCCTTAATGATTCCTCCAACTTATCAAATGTTCTTAATAACCAATTTTGATAAACATCTCTGGGGCTTTGTTCTCCTTTTGGTGCATTGCTTGGAATCTTACCAAACCCTCTTAGGAAGTAATCGACAAATCTTTCATACTCCATATATGTCTGAGAATTTGTTCCATAACGATATTTGATCCACGAAGCCATATTATATCCGGTTTTAGTCGGTCCTACAGTTAATCTTGAATTACAAATTTCGAAAGGGTATGGATCAAGTTCATTAATTAAATGGTAACAAAATAATAAAAATACTGCAAGCGCTCGTTTAATTGCAGGTCGATATCTTACCATTACATCAAATACAATATCAAATGCTTCAGGCACTTTTTGTCGAATTAACTGTAATTGCAAACCTGTTGAAATAATTATCCACAAACACATTCGTGGTTCTGTTCTTGCATCCCGATGTAATTTGAAAGTTTCTGCCAAAGGTTCGTTGATGTCAGGTTTCTCCTCAATAAATCGCTTTAATTCTTCATCAATAATCTCTATTAATGTATAAAATACTTGAGTAGAGGCTCGGCCCTTAGAGTCCGATTTCATTATTTCCTTCGATAAAGGATCTTTACCCTCATTTATTTCGTTAATCTTCAATTTAAGGAATTCAACTTGACCATGAAACATTTTTTCAATTAAATCCCTATGTAATTGATTTAAAACCGTAATTGATACTTTTGTCTTAAATTCATAACTCATCATTGTTTGTAATGATCGTTGTATTCTCCTTTGAATAACCTTCCATTTCCTTGTCATATCAAAAATATTAATTTTGATGCTCTTCTTTTTTTGAATATCCTTGTCATATACAATTTCATCATGAGTAGATTCTGGTTCAGTAATTGTTGGAGATTCTAATGCAGGACCTCCCAAACTAGGACCTCCAAGTGATGGTCCTGAAGAATCCAATGTAGGGGGCGTAGGTCCTCCTAGATTTGGTAAATTCGATCTAGACTCTTCTTCTTCAGACAATATGATTCCCAAATATCTTTTAATCTTCTTATACATAGTCCTATATTGTTTTAGAAATGTAAACGAGTAGGTAGTTATTTAATCAAATATTTTTCTAATTGAAAAATACACTCAGAAATTTTATCGAAAACAAGATCAAAATTATTAGTAAAATAAGGATCTTCTACTTCTTCATGTTCGTCTATAAGATCTCGTAATAATCTAACATTTGCATCATTACCGAAATGGTTTCTTATTTCTTTGAGATGTTTGTTAGTCATTCCAAAGAAAATGCAGGAATTTAGATTATACTTTTTTGCATTTGTTATATGAGTGGGTTTGAAATTATTTATTATCTCTGAAGAAATTTCTCTTGAAATTAAAGCAACCTTTGTTTCATGAAGTATTTGATTATTGAAATATACAGTCCCACAGGAACTGAACTTAATTGTAGGTAATAGGTTCTTTGCCAATAATTCTGCGAAAGCAGATCTAATAATATTCCCAGAACATACAAATACAATTTCATCATATCTAGAAATTTTTGAGTGCGTTAAGTTCTTCATCAAAATCATCTCCTTTATGCCAGATTGCAGATCTACTACCAATCAACATGATTGCAACATGGAGTAAAGTAAGAATAAAAATTCTTATAAAATTAGGTGTTGTCAAATACTCCTGAATCGGATTACTAATGTTAATTTCGGTGGATTCATTAATTTCTTGAGTTAATAATCTAATTGAAAGATAAGTATACATAATTCCAAAAATTATCCAATTTATCAATTGAACAACATTATTCCGAAATGAATTTTTTCGCAATAACCTTGTAAATGGGGTCGGATTACTATATTTTAAATATCCAAGAATTATTACCTCCAAAGAAAAATAAATTAAAATTAAAATCGTAAAAAATGTCTCTACTCCGCTGGTTTCTATAGAAGTACCCTCATTTGAAGAATTTACTAAATCGAAAAATAAAATCGATGTGTTTGCAAGAGTTAGTGTAATTATACTTTTCGAAAATGTAATTATACTTAAACCTAAAGCGATTCCTCTGCGACTAGGTTTTGATAAGTGCATCTTTAAAATACGACCGCTGGCCTTATTGTTCAATTTAGATAATCCTTGAAAATATACAAAGGATGTGAACAGAATATAAAGTAGTGTTTTTGCTAATGGGATACCATTTGCAGGATGTGATTCATAAATTGTTAAAGCATCACTAATTACCACTTCTGTAAAACTGCCCATAAACATTAATAAACTAAAACTGATAAATGAAAACGTTTGAAAATGAGATAATCTTTGCATATTATAAAGCCAGGCTTCCATGTCATCTACCCCTACTCGTAACTGTTTATTATTTGAAATTCGAGCTGTAATTGGATAATTGATTATACTATGAGCACCGTAATAATAAAAGATGAAGAGACTATTAACAGAAATACCAATTGAAATTGTAAATGAATTCGTGTCTCCTCGAATTAATGCTAGACTAAAAGATAATACTACCATTATTAAAATAAAGATACTAGGTAACATCAAAACCATTTGTAAATAACGGTAAAAATTCATGAATTGTGAAGATGTTGCCTGATTTATCGTCTTATAAGCAATTGCTTCTAGAGGATATTTTATTTCTTTTCCATACCATGGTGCTTGAGGCCATTGTATATCCTTCAATGCAATAATCTCAGTTGTTATTTTTTCAACACTCCCAACAACGCTAGTTAATTTTGTTTCATCTAATTTGTCATCAAGAATGAAAAATTCGAGTAAATATCCAATGATTTCAGATTTGGGAATTTCATATCCAATTGAAAGAATTTTACTTTCTATTTTATCAGCTAGAAAGGATAAATTCAGTTGCATTGAAGTATCTGATTTAGGAAAACTCAAACATGATATAGATAGAAGAACAATATAATAATTAATCCCTTAAAAATCATATAACTGACATAACTAATAAGATTAGCTATCTGTATATTATTTGCTAATTCTAAGAAGAAGGATATTTACAATTATTGACCCAAAATATTTAATCATACCCTGCGTTAGATTTGAGGTGGCAATTAGTAAAGAACTACCTATACTCGAAGTGTAATCGTTATACGTAATTATAAAATAGTATTCCAAAACAGAGTAGAGCAAGACTAAGGCTGATTGAAATAGTATTTGAATTAACATAAATTTATACAATCTATTTTTCAATCTGCTATGATTTATAAATGAAGAAAGTATAAAGATAAGAAAGAATAAAACAAATGAAATGAGGCTGGCTAAATTAAGTACTGTTAAATCAAGAGGAATTGAATGGGAATTTGTACTTAATGTATCAATTTTGTCAAAATCACTATTTACCACTAGCGCAAGATAAACCATTAAGATCAGACTAAAAGCAATCACAACAAAATTAGAAAAATATATTATTAACCGAGTTGTTACTTTAGATTTATTGTTATTCTGGTCTACCCAAGTTTCTTTTTTGAGTAATATCAACATATATAGCCCTATTAATCCACAGATAATACTAATTATAATCGGTACTCCCAGATCCCCTATCGGTTCAAATCCATTGATTCGTTCATCAGAGACTAATGATATAGAACCTAAAACCATAAAAGATACAAATGATATTGCCAATAGAAAATTTAACTTAATATTGAGAATCATTTTATTATAATGAACATTTAAGTTTGGCTTTATCTTGCTGATTGTTGGTAGATTTAAAACTAAATATGATAAAAATAAATTAAATAAAAATAAATTCCCCATATAAACAATAGTTGAAGGTTTCCATAGTTGATTGTATCCAATTATCTGATTACCATCTAATTCCAAGAATGATTTATCTCTTCCTTCAGGACTTGTAAAAATGAATGTTAGGACAAACATTGATTGGACACCAAGAAAAATCGAAAAGACTACAAAAATTAAATTTAAAAAATTAGAAATTTCAAACAATCGAAGACTTGTTTGCTTTGATAGATTTGCTAATCGACTTTGCTTTAATGCAATTTGAAATTTATTGAGCTTTTCATCATTTCTTTGAAATTTTTCTATAAATGGGAACTTCCTATTAATAATATAATAGGAAATTTCTTCAGCTTTCATATTCATCTCTCGTTTAGTTCTATTTTGAAGATAAGAAAGAGATGAGACACGTGAGTTTTTCCCAACAATTTTTTCAAGAATAAATGCTAGAATTTCACTTTGAGCAACTTTGAATCCATATTTTTGAATCTCAATTTCAACATCAATAATATACTTACTGAAATGTTTTCTAATCTCAAGATCCTCTTCATCTGAAGTAAATGAAGTTGTATCTAGATCTGCCATTAAAACTTGTTCCTCTGTCTAAGAAGTGCTTAATTAATAGAACAATCACAATTACAATAAAAAACTATGGAATATATTATTGAAATATTATATAAAATCATAAATTAAGTTTCAGTAGTTTAAATGGTTTAACACACATCATATTTGTAACAATCATAAGATTGTCCACATTACACTTATTACCTTTCTAACAAAGGTTTAAGGCGACGAGGTAAGTGTCTACATATCACTTTTTCTTAAAATTATAGAAAAGAACGGAAAATGTAGAACTTGAATTCTTATTTCTTAATAAATTATGTAGGAAAATGATTATTAATGAATAAATGTTTGTAAATCAATAGTGTTCTCTTGATCTTCATCAATTAATTTCAAAGTAAATTTTCCAACATTTGATATCTGAATTGAAAAAATCGTATTTTCATTGACCTTTATTAGATCCCTATGAATTCTATCGAAATTGAACATATTTTCATCGGATCTTCGATGATCTTGAAAATCTGTATCTCTCATTGGAAATTTGTCTTTTTCATTGTTAAATACTGGGAATCTGGACCAGTAATCCAAGACAATATGTTCAAATCTTGCACCAAATCTTATTTCAAAATTTTTATATTTATTAGAGACCATTTCACCACGCCTAATGATGGTTTCAAAGAGAGTTGAACCTTCTTGGGTCAATTTTAATAGATAATCTCTTTCTGGATAAAATTCCCAAGATTGATTAGATCCTGCAAGACAAGCCCCCAATGCGGGATATGCTTTATCACTTTCAATGAGAAGGGGAATATCACTAAAATTTGTATACAAGTATTCTAAATAAGGAGGCCACTTGGCTCCATCTCCATGAATGAAAATAGTATCAATTTTTGATTTTTCAACACCTCTTTGAGCTGCCTTTATTATCACATTCCGGATTAATAGCTTGAATGTAGAGAATATGTCAGATTCAGCAAATTTTTCTTTTACATTTATTACATTTTCATTAGTTTCAGTATTCAGAGAATAAGTTCTCTCATTTTTCAGATTTGTTGATCCAACTAATTTACCTTCAAATTTATTTGCTAATTCATGTTTTAGTAGTTGAATGTCTGTATATTTGGTATCATCTGTCTTTTTAGTTTTATTCAATGAAGCCAAAAATTCAGTAATTTTTTCAGATCCAAATTTAGTTGAAATCTTTGCAATCACGTGTGGTTGTCCTAGCTCCTTCTCCTTTATACGTTCAATTTCTATTCTTTTTCGACTTTTCTTGAAGTTAATAGAAGTAACTGCTGCACTCATTTGTGAACTTCCTATATCAATCATTAACAAATTACCTCGCTGATTAGCAACTTTTGATTCCGCTAACGACAATGCTGTAAGATTATCAACTAGAGTTATATTTTTAAAATGAAGTTTTTTACCTTGTGCTATTATCCATCTATGGAGGCTCAGTGGTAGTTCCATGGGATAAGTTAGTGATAAATTCTCTATGTTATGATTAATTTCTTTCTTTAAATCTGTAACAAGAGTACTAATGAAATGTTCATATGCTATTTGTGGAGAAATTTTTATATTTTGGATCCGCAATAATTTGATATTACCTGCATATAACCCACCAATCCAATTTCTAAATGTCTGAGAGGAGTTTTCCAATCCATCTTCAATTACCTTAGATCCGATGATGAATTCATTCAAAGAGATAAAATGAATTAAAGACGGTAATTCCCAAGTTTGAAAATTTATATCACAATCCGGACCTGAAACTACACAGGCTTTTGTTATGTGATCTCCGATATCGATTCCCAAAACACATCCGCAGGTATCCATCTCATCCAATTCTAATTCTATTTCATCAGATTGTTTTAAATCCCACAATCGATATTCTCTTCCTCTATGCAAACTTGAAAGAAGCTCAAGAGCATTAACGGTTGATAATGACGATTTCTTTGATTTTTCTTTTAGACTAGGAATTATTTCTGTTACTGCTTCTGAATGATTACTTACAGGGAGTAATATAGCAGCCAATGCATCAATATCAAGAGTATATAGACCTGATTGATTTCTTACACTGAAATACAATCCATCTTCATCCATACTGAAACTGTTTGAATTGACAGCAGGTATCATAAATTCTGCAATTTCTACTCCATTATTTGTGTAAATAGGGATATGTAATAATCCATCAATATCTGATTTTCTGATTGATTTTTGATAAATATGTAAATCAATATCTGGATTAACCAAATTAAAATGACCTCGTATTCTGACTTTCTTTGTCTGTATCCTATCTGGTCTGTTTATCAATTCTGGTGAAATTAATAATTCAAATTGCCGATTGCGAATTTCGATATCTGTTAATGAGTTATATTTACTTCCAATTTTTTTGGAAACCGTCATCCACTTCAAATCACTTACGTTATACCATCCCTTTGTTCCCAGCTGTTCAATCAAAGTTTCAAATATTTCGATATCAGATGCGTTTCTTGGGATCCACTTATCCTCAGCAAATATTTTCATCAGTTCACATATGAAAGGAAATGGATATTGTAATATGTTTTCCCACAAATACTCAAAATCTTTACTTCTAATTTTATCCAATATTGAAACATTGGATATTTTTTCGTCAGTAAAATTAATTTGGCTATTTAATGTAGTTTCATATCTTTCAAATGATTTTAGTTGATTAATTCGAGCAAAAAGTAAGCTCCCCATTAAGGGATCTAGATCTTTTACATACTGATCTATCAATTCTAGATCTGGATCTAATTCTTCTAGTAGATCCCATTTATTTAGCATTAAATATGTAGCCGCCATAAGAGGCTGCGGCAATTCTGTTGATTTAATTATTGATTCAATATAATCAATTAATGTCGGAGAGGGATGATTGATCCATAAATCAATAATATCTTTTTTCTTCTCTTTAGGAAGCTCACTTCTCAAGGTTTTCATTGCAAGTTTACGAATTTCTTTTGATTCATGAGAACCAATGAATTCTAGAAGATGACTTAATAGATTTTGGTTCCCCGATTGGCACCAGTCAATAAAGAGTGTTTCACACAATTCCAACTGTTCAGCAGTTGGTTTTTGCATGTATTTTTCAACTAATAATTGATATGCTTGATGTTGTTGGTTCTCAGTCATTGAAAGTCTCCAAAATTAAATATTTTCTAAAAGAGGATAAATTTTCATCCTAAAAAATAATAGTTATTTAAGTCTTAAAGAGCTAATTAGCTCATATCTCAAATAACATCGGGAATTAAATATTTATCTATTTGTAATCAGAGTAAATTAATATCCAAACCCTTGAAATGAGTATTTAAATCTTGTATCAATTAAATGTTGACAATAATCATCAAATGAAAATCCCAATGTATAAAGTGTGATTTGAATATTGCAGTATTTTTGCTGATCTACCCTTAAGCTATAAAGAGTTTTAAAAACAAATCTATTTCAAATAAATTGTAAAGCATACTTGGTTTTAGCCATTTTAAAGTAAGTTGAACGAAATTTACCCTTCAAAATTAGTGGAAGTTAAACATATTGTCACAAAATAAAATTGTCACCATCATGAATGACCATGTAGGACGACCCGATCCTAAATCACCATTTTATCCCAAATCAGAATCAGTGTTTGATCTTGGAATTATTGCAACAAAAAAAGCGGCTTCTTTATTAGATCAAAATGATATTTCGATGGATATATTTTCAGGAAAACCTAAAATATACGTGCAACAGGAGAAGGATCAATTATTTTTCCCCGAACATCTGGAAAGTATGGGGAGCGAGTCTGAAAAGAATCTCTTATTAGAAAAATATGTGTTGGACTTATTAATTCGAGAAAACCTATCTATTAAGCTTGAAACTCCCAGTTTTGGCGGAATCTTTAAGTGGTTGCCAAAAGATGAGGTTTTACTATTAATAACCGTATATAAACTTGATCCATCAAGATCTAGACAAAGAAAAGCACCAAAAACAATGTTTTCCTTGAAATGTCGAGCTATGGATAGACAAGATAGTACTTTCCAATCTTATCCAAAGCAACTTGCGAGGCTCCTTTACTTCGCATTTCTTGATTACAAGAAATTGAAAAAAGATCAATTCGATTCTTCTTACAAAAAAATCTTGGACAATTATTTTAGACCATTTGAAAATTTTTTGTATAATGAGAGATTATCAATACGAGATCCAAAATATCGACCCAAATGTAAATATGTAAAGCGGACCATTGAAAATGATAAAATTAAAGATGACCGTGTGTTTCTTGAGGTTGAAGACCCTCCAAGACAAATAATTGAAGCGGGAAATTCAGTGGTTCCTGGAAGTGAATCACATAATAAATTTACTTCAGCTCGAATCTCTGATTATGATGAGTTTAATTCATTACTAATATTCGAAGAAGGTTACAAGTTGAGAGACTGGCCTGAAAAAGGAACACTCCTTTTGGAAGGAGATATGGCAAGTAACAGAAGAAAATGGAATGCCATTAGAAAAATAAAATCTAGAGGCTTGCAAGCTCATGCAAAGTTAGCAGATGCTTTAATGCGCCCTTGGGGTCTCCCAAACGTGTTATCTGCCCCCCGAACGTATTTTAATACAGATATCTCACACGATAATGTTGAATCCCACCCTCAAGCGACCGCTATTGATATAGCACTATCAAATAATGATGTAACATTAATTCATGGGCCTCCAGGTACTGGTAAAACCACTGTGATCGTTGAAATAATTCGGCATGTTATTGCTAATGGAGGAAGGGTTATTATGTGCGCTCCTACGCATGTTGCAGTTGATAATGTACTTGAACGAACGATGGATATCAAGGGGATCTCAGCAGTTCGGGTAGGAGGAACTGCATACATGGATGATGAGTTACAACAATTCAGATTACAAGAAAAAATCCGGTCTCTTGATCAAGTAATGCCATCATTAACATTAGTAAAAGGTGATGATAAAGAGCTTAAAGAAATTCAACAATCTTTTATTACTGAAATGGAGGATAAGGGAAAATTTTTCTTAGAAAAATTAACTATAGATCAAGCAAATTTAGTTTGTGGAACAACCATTGGAATAGCGCGTTTTGAACCACCTAGCGATAACCCTATTGATTTTGATGTGATGATAATAGATGAAGCGAGTAAAACCACTGTGATGGAATTTTTAGTTCCTGCAGTAAGAGCTAAGAAATGGGTGTTAGTAGGAGATCATAGACAATTACCACCTTATGTAAATGAGCAAGAAATTAGAATATATGTCCAAAGGTTTTTTGAAAATATATTAAAACAAGAAAATGATAATGGGAATGGGGACAATCAAGAATTTGAAAGTGATCCATCAATTTATGATGAAAAAACGAATAACCTAATTGCAAGTCTTCGACGATATCATGAAGAAACTCATGCACTTAGTGAGGGCCAGGTTGAGCATCATTGGAATAGGATAATTGAATTGTTTGAGTATGCCAAAAAACCAATTGTTAGTTTAGAAGAAATGGTTAATTTTGCACTAGGAAGCTGTTTTCACTATTTTCTTAAACAGTTAGATCCATCAAGAAATGCAAGGTTAATAGTTCAACATAGAATGCCCTCTCTCCTTGCTGATTTTATTGATAAATCAATATACAAAGGTTACTTGAAAACATCTGTCCTAGCTGCAACCCATGGTTTTAATCTTCCTGCTATAAAATCGCTGAGAATAGATGAAATTAATTCACCTATGGCTTTTATCTCAACAGAAAGACTATCTGGTAATGAAGAATCTCCTGGCAAGTATAAAGGTTATTTTAATACTGCAGAATCTGAAGTTATAGCAGAAATAATTTCTGAGTTTATTAAAATAGATGTAAAAAAATTAGGATATAGTAAGTCCAATCCCATGACTATTGGTGTAATTACATATTATGCAGGTCAATCAAGAGAAATCAATAGAGTATTCAGAACGGTTGAGGAATTAGAGAAAGAAAGAGGATGGCGATATAAAGCTGCTAACCAGCCGATAAAAGTTAGAGTCAGTATTGTCGATCGTTTTCAAGGGCAGGAGCAGGATATAGTCATTTTAAGTCTTACTCGCAGCAACAAAAATGGAATAATTGGATTTCTTAAAAATATGCAAAGAGTGAATGTTAGTCTTTCAAGAGCAAAACAAAATCTTTTGATTGTTGGAAATGCAAGGTTCTTTGCTAAAACTAGAATTAAACCAGATCCGATTTTAAAAGAACTAGCTAAGTATGCAATTCGTAAAAATATTGTTTACTATGCCATGGAGGATAATGATTAATGTCAAAAGCTATTCGTGACTGGTGTGTAGGACGAAAAATCTATCCGAATATATTTTTTAATAAAGTTTCTAATGTTGGAGTATTTTCAATTTCACAAGTTGAGGCTGAAATTCATCAACAACTCGAACCTCTTGAAAAATTATGTTTGAAGATGCTTATCACTTTTAAGAAAGTTACCCGTATTGAAGTTCATGTATTTAGTGGCATGTCACTTTCTATTTGTGAAAGTGCTTTACAAAAATTGGAATCCATTGAATTAATTGAAATTGTAGATTACGATGATAATGTGCTTTCTGAAAATCTCTCTCGTCTAGAAAATGAATCTGGCAGTGATTGGAGAAGGTCTGAAATTACCGAATTATTGAAACGCACATTTATAAAGCAGTTTCAAATAACTAAATCTGGATTCCAATCCATTAAGGATGAAGGAAAAACCGTTGTTGATTTAGTTGACTTGAATATAATGATTACAGGGAATCCATTTTATGTTTTTATTGATAAAGTTCGTTTGAAGCCACAAGGTTTTGATGAACTACCAATGTCTTCAGATTTAACATTTACTGTATTAAACTTAGTTAAGTCAATTCAAGAGAGATCGGGAATCACTCCAATTTCTATTACAAATCATTCAATATCACAGGGAAGGGAGGTTGTGACTTCAAATTACTGGATAGCTGTGGAAAATTTAAATCGGAAAAAAGATCACAATAGATTTCATACATTTTTAAGTAGTAATTCCTTTGATCGTTGGGTAAGACCTCCTTGGCATGATGACTTCTCAAATTATTTACCTGAGTTTGATGACACAATTAATATAGTTCACAAATCACTAGAATCAACATTTGATATGGTAGGAGAAGTGATCAGTGAGGGATTATCATTAAACAAAGATAAAATATCTTGGACTCTAAAATCAGATTTAGAAATGTTATTATTGATAAATTCAGTTAAACCAGAACTAATTAAAGAGATTGAACCCGAAATTAGGTTAAAAATTCCTGATTACCCTTGGTTTTTGATTTTGATATTGAAACTAGATTCTTTTGATGATTTATCTAATCAAGCCCTGACAGCTGCGAGATTCCATGCGAACATAACGAGAAAAGGTTTCAATGTGGACAAGGGATATAAGACCTGGCAAAAAATCTTTAACAAATGGAAGAAAAAAACCAGTTATACTAAATATGAAAATACTCTGAAATTATTAGTAGAGCATGATTGCCTCACAGAAAGATTACCTGATATTTCCATGATCTACATTGATTTAGATGCTTTTCTTAGTTATAACAAGAGGGGGAGTCAAGAATGGAATTTTTCTAGAATAAGACAGCTTGATAAGTTACTAGATAAAGCATCAATTACTAATCGAACGTATTTGGCAAGTTCTGACTTCCACAATAAAATTGACGAAGAAGATATAGCTACTCAATGGGAAAAAGATCACAATCTTGAGATAATAGATAGAGATTGGGAAATCCATCCTGGAATAGTATCAGCAGCTCAAGAAAACTGCCATTATTTAGGTAATAGAAATATCCCCTCATCTGATGAATATAAGGAGTTACGTAGACATTCAAGAAATATTAAATTTCATTTTGACAAGAAAACCCTACTCATTCGAGGAATTGAGCCCTTTTATGATTTTAAGAATGAAAATGTAATCGACAAATTATATATCCTTCATTACGAATAGAGAAGAATAAATCGATTAATTCAAGAAATCACATTTATTTTAAAGCATGTGGCGGAATTTTCCATTCGTGAAGTTACAAATATGACTGAAATACGCGGAATAGTAGAAGTTCAAAGACAAGCTTGGCAAATGGCCGATCTCGAGGTTGTAGCCACATTTGAAATGAAAGCTGTTGCATCATTTGGAACCGTATTGATCGCAGTAGATAATACAGATAAAGTAATAGGTTTCATTTATGCTTTCCCATATTTTCCGGATATGCACTATTCACATATGATGGCGACTTTACCAGAATGGCAAGGAAGAGGTGTAGGTTTTGCGATGAAGAAACGCCATCGAGAAATAGCATTAAAGTCCGAAGTTAAAATTAACAAAATTGTGTGGACTGTTGACCCCTTACTTACAAATAACTCTTATCTTAATTTTTCCAAACTTGGCGGTGTATGTTCAACTTATTATCCTGATTATTATGGAGATGCTGGAGAGGTTGGTATTTACAACGGTATTGAAACTGATCGTTTTTTGTTAGAATGGCCAATAAATGATGAACGGGTTGAACGAAGAATGCAAGATTATCATATTGATCGTATTAATATTACAACTTTATTGAAAAGAAGTCCTGTATTAAATTCAATTCATGATGATAGATTTGTTGAAAAAAATATAGAGGGTAATATAGGGCGATTTTCAGTGGAAGTTCCAGCAAATTATCAGAAATTAAAAGATGCATCACTCGAAATTGCGAAAGAATGGCGATTAAAATTCAGAGAAATCTGTCAATCACATTTTAAATCTGGTTGGGAAATTATTGATTTTCATTCCTTTATCATAAAAGGTGAACGAAGAAATTATTATGAATTCACTTTAAAGACAAATCATGGATAGACTCAAGTTTTCACTTCACCGAATAGAATTTATAGAAATCGAAATGCCGTTGGTTCATCCCTTTCGAACATCTTTTGGTAGTGAAACTCACACACAAGCTATTATTGTAAAAATTACTGATAATGAAGGAAATATCGGGTGGGGTGAAACTGCAGTTTCTGATAATCCAGGGTATTGCTATGAAACAGTAAAAACCGCTTGGCATATTCAAAATGATTTTCTTTTTCCAATAATGAAATCTTATCATGAAGAAAATGAAATAATTAACATTCCAGAACTGCTTGGTAAATGGAGTACAGTTAGAGGTCATGAATTCGCCAAGGGTGGGATTGAGGCTGCATTATGGGCACTGAAATCAGAACAAGACAATAAATCACTAGGAGTAATCTACGGTGCTTCAAAATCAGAAATTCCTACTGGTGTATCTATTGGTATCCAGGATACAATTCCTCAACTCATTGGTCGAATTGGAACCTTTTTGGATCAAGGTTATCATCGAATAAAAATAAAAATTGAACCAGGGTGGGATTATGAGCCAATTAAAGCAATAAGAAAAGAATATGGTGATATTCAATTAATGGTTGATGCAAATTCTGCTTATACACTATCCACCAGGGATTTGGAGATCATGAAATCCTTAGATAAATTCGAACTAACGATGATCGAACAACCATTGGCATATAATGATATTTTACGTCACCAAGAACTGCAAGCTGAATTAAATACTCCCATCTGTTTGGATGAGTCTATACATAATCCTGATGATGCCAAACTAGCATTAGAAATGGATTGTTGCAGGATTATTAATATTAAACCAGGTAGAGTTGGAGGTTATTGGAATGCGCTTCAAATCGCCAAGGATGCAGGACCCGGGAAAGTATGGTGTGGAGGAATGCTAGAAACAGGGATTGGTCGAATTCATAATCTTTTCTTACAAGCAAATGATAATTTCATAATTCCAGGAGATACTTCAGGTAGTAATAGGTACTATGCTAAAGATATTATTGATCCTGAAGTAAAAGTAAATTCTAGAGGTTATATAGCAGTGCCCGAGGAAAAAGGCCTAGGTTTTAATGTAAGGGAAGATAGAATTGTTGATTATTCTAGACAAGCCATATCAATGAAATTTTAATAATTGAAAGTATAACAATTTAAATTTCAGTGTTATTTTCATTTATTTACCTTTGGAAGGGATTAATAACTCAATATTCAAATCGCATATTGTGAATGAATCTCCTAATCTTTCTGAATTATATCCTACTCAGAAGGATATAACAGATGGCATTGACAATATATTTCTAATTCCAACAAGGATATTCTTAGCAAGAATTTATCTGGTCCTAGGTATCCCATTGTTGTTTCTTATTAGATTGGGTAATTTATGGTTATTAGAAAATCTTATTGATCAGATACTTACGGAGATTTTGACTTATACTCTTGATTTATTACTAGTCAGCTTATTTACTCTGGATATTATTGGTTATGTCACCTTCGGAATTTATCTTCGTTACAATAATATTGAAGCAACAGCTGCATATTATTTAATTGCATGGGATGTTGTCACCTTTTTACAAAGAATTCTCTTAGGCGTTTATCTTATCATTTTTGAGGTCAGTTTTGATATCAATATTCCAGAATGGCAGAATCAAAATCCTCTACCCATAAATTTCATTCTGTTATTTCTTCCAAGCTTATTATTATTTTATGCAGGGAGGGGTTTACAGTCAAACTATTACCATAATAGTGAAAATTTTCATAATTTTACAATGGCTTGCAGTGTATCAAATATGGTGATTATCATTCCAATTTATTTTCCATCTTTCTTCGGGCTCTTTGTCATTCTGATTCTTTTAGCTATTCTGGGTAAAGTGTTAGCATTTCTATACGAGAGTGTGTTTTGGCAATCGCAGTATAGCTAAATACAATTATATTTCATACTTATATTATGATTTGAATAAAATAAAATTTGTTTTGTAATTTTGTAATCAATAATATCATTTAACATAAGTTAATCCTTTTTAAATTTGAGAATGGACGATTCAGCATTTCCACTTCAATCTTCAAAATTTTTAGCTATCGGGGGGGGAATGGAATTGTCTTCCACTAATCCATTAATTCAAAAATTTATTGAGTTAGCCGGAGGAAGAAAAGCAAAAATAACCGTTTTACCTACTGCTTCTGATTTTGGCCATGAAATAGGTCCAATGTATACAGAGGCATTTTCAGAATTATGTGATGATGTTCAATATTTTTTAATTGATGATCGCAGTGATACTGATGATATCGTTTGTCTAAAAAGATTAAAAGAATCTACTGGAATATTTTTCACAGGTGGAAATCAATTACGTATTACGTCTATCTTGGGTGGATCTAAATTTCTTGAAATTATAAAAGCAAGGTTGGAAAAAGGAATTATTATTGCCGGAACATCAGCTGGTGCAACAGCAATGTCTACCACAATGATTACTTGGGGAAGAGCTGATGAGATGGTAAAAGGGAACCTCCAATTATCACCCGGTATTGGTTTTATTTCGAATATGGTAATTGATTCTCATTTTATTAAACGAGGAAGAATTTCAAGATTACTTCATCTAGTTGCTTTAAATCCAGGTTCATTGGGTATTGGCTTGGCCGAAAACAGTGGAATCTTGGTATCAGGAGATGAATCTTACCCTATTTTGGAAGTGATTGGGAGTAGACAAGTAATTGTGGTTGATGGACGTTCAATTGTTCATTCGAATATTGCAAATGTAAAAGAAAATCGTCCCTATACCGTAACTAATGTTTTAGTACATGCTTTGGGACCAAATTACAAATACAATTTTAGAGATCATGAAATAATCGCCCCAATATCAATTGAATCTACTTATGAAATTGAAGAGCCTGCTATGGTTTCGGAAATGCCTTTCAAACGTATAGTTAGAAGAGAATAAGGATATTAAGCCAAATCAACAGATTTTAAATTTCACTCCAAATCATTACTTGTGAGCGAATTTAAAGTACTTTTTACGTTTAAAGTATGGGATGAATTAGCACATTATCTCAGAGATAATCTTGCCAAATACACAAATTTGAATTTAATAATGCCAGCAGATGACGATGAGGATACAATTTTAAATTTAGCTTCACAAGCTGATGTACTTTTTGGATGGAGACCTAAGATAGAGTTGTTGAATAAAGCCGAAAAAATGAAACTCTTTATCCAACCTGGAACTGGAGCAGAACATTTGGTTAAAGTATTCAAAAAGTATGGAAGAAAAAGCGATGTAATAATTACAAATGGACATGGTCATGCATATGAAGTAGCTCAACATGCACTTGGAATGCTTCTTGCTTTAACTAATCACATAGTTGGTTATCATAATCAAATGGTTGATGGTAAATGGAGAATTCGAGAATCAATGAGTGAAGGATTAAAAAATAAGAAAATTGGATTTTTGGGTTATGGACCAATTAACCAGTTCATTCACAAATTCCTTTCCCCATTCACTTCAGATTTTTCAATATTAAAACGAACTAGAGATATTGAATTAGAAGCTTCTCTATCTTCAAAAATTAAATTTTACACTACAAAAGAAAAACATGAATTTTTACAAAGACTGGATGTCTTAATTATTGCTGCCCCACGTACAAAGAAAACAGAAAATATGATCGGAGAAGAGGAATTACAAATGTTGGGTAAAAATGCTTACTTACTAAATGTTGGACGAGGTCCTATAATTAATGAAAAAGCATTATACATGGCTTTGAAAAAACAAGTCATCAAAGGAGCTGCAATTGATGTATGGTACAATTATCAACCACAAGAGATCAATGGTAAAACATACCCTTATGATTCAAACCATCCATTTCATGAATTGGAAAATATCATTCTTTCACCCCACCGAGCTGGATCTCCTTTCGGAGACTTGAGTCGATGGGATGAAAATATTCAGAATTTGATTACTCTAGCGGAAGAAAGAAATGATTTTATCAATGTTATTGATTTGCAAGAGGAATACTGACTAGGATCCATATAATTCAAAAGGTAGAAGGCTCTTAACCATTGCTTTTTCTGAGTGTTCGAGAGGTTTGATCTTTTGCCAACCAAATTTTTCATATAAGGAATGTGCATCTTTTGTATATAGAAACCAATTTCGAAGCATTCTAAATTCTGGATATGACATAATAATTTCTATTAACCATTTACCTAGTCCCTTTCCCTTGTGTTCATCCAATACAAAAACATCAGCTAAATATCCAAATGTTGCACTATCTGTGATCATTCTTGCAAAACCAACAAATTCGCCAGAAGGGGACAGTAGAGAAAAACAGATTGAATTTTCCACAGCTTTTTTAACTATTTCAAAAGGAATACCTCGGGACCAATAAGAGACTTCAGATAAGTATTTATGAAGTATAGAGATATTGATTTTCCCCTTATCATTTGTAATGATATACTGATTTTCGCTTAACCATGAAGTCATATTTTGCGTCATTAATTATCAATAAAATATCCTTTTTATCAGATTTGTTCCAAAGCACAAGTGATCATTTCTTCTGAAGGGCAACCTCGATTTGTATCACATACATAGATTCTGCAAGCAAGAGCATCAAGATCGAAATTCTCAAATTCAATCTCATTAATTTGATTGAAGCAATCTTCAACATCCTTACCATTTATTATTACAGTAGGTGAACCACTGAATTTTAATGCTTTTAGGTCGTCTTTCTCGTTTACCGAAATTAATTTGATACTTGCATTAAGTCCTTTTTCACCAATCGTATAACAAATGGCATCACAAGCTTTCCGATAATTCTCACAATCACTAAAATATAAGAGTTCTATTTGAATATCTGTCAAGATTTCACCTGGGATATCTATCTTAAATTAATAAACGTAGACTTAGATATAAAGGTAGGCCATAAAATTTGAAACCAATATCTAGGTCCGTTACAATTAATTTAATAAATTAGCCAGTTACTTAATCCTATTCTTGGATCTTAACTTTCCCGTAAAGATCAGTAACATAACAATTATTGAAAATGAAATAAGTGGAATAAATTTCACTGACTTAATTATTCCACTGTCTTCTTTTCTATCATCTAATTCATTACTTTCTAAGGAATATCCATTTCGAATTAATTCGGAAGCCCTATTAAAATCTAAAGAAGCGTCGTCTGAATTCAATCCACTCGCACCTAGTTCCCTTTGAAATCCATAGAGCATGACCCCAGTACGTTTATCAAATCTGAAATCNCCTATTAATTATACTCATTTGGTGTGACTNTNNANAANNTCNNTNTNANGNTTAATTGACATATTACTAAAAAATTCATGTCGAAATTCTGAAATTGTATCTGTTATTTTCCAATCAAATGTTAACGTTGTATTTGATATTGTATTATTGTTAGTAACAGCTTCAACCTCTTGAGCAGTATATTTTAGTTCCAATTCAATACGAATTTGATCCCAATTGGTTGTAGATATGAATTCTTCGGGTCCAACCTCAATAATCAAATCCCTGTNATCNGCTATACTTTGAAAGTTTATCTCAACAAATCCATTTTCGATTTCTGATACGTTATTGATCGTTATTATAATCTCAGTATTAATATATGGATTTCTACGAAAATTGTAGGGATCCTCGTCAAAATTAAAAGCATCTAAGATTATAAAAGTAAAAATATCACCTTCATGTACTCCAATTTGTGAAGTTTGAGCTTTTGAGCTGAATGAGACCAATAAGATCATAAAAATAGTAACAAATTTTCGAGGAAATAGTTTATCNATTAGCAATTTGGCTCATCACCTATTAATTATACTCATTTGGTGTGACTGTTGATAATCTCTTTTTCATGTTTAATTGACATATTACTAAAAAATTCATGTCGAAATTCTGAAATTGTATCTGTTATTTTCCAATCAAATGTTAACGTTGTATTTGATATTGTATTATTGTTAGTAACAGCTTCAACCTCTTGAGCAGTATATTTTAGTTCCAATTCAATACGAATTTGATCCCAATTGGTTGTAGATATGAATTCTTCGGGTCCAACCTCAATAATCAAATCCCTGTCATCGGCTATACTTTGAAAGTTTATCTCAACAAATCCATTTTCGATTTCTGATACGTTATTGATCGTTATTATAATCTCAGTATTAATATATGGATTTCTACGAAAATTGTAGGGATCCTCGTCAAAATTAAAAGCATCTAAGATTATAAAAGTAAAAATATCACCTTCATGTACTCCAATTTGTGAAGTTTGAGCTTTTGAGCTGAATGAGACCAATAAGATCATAAAAATAGTAACAAATTTTCGAGGAAATAGTTTATCNATTAGCAATTTGGCTCATCACCTATTAATTATACTCATTTGGTGTGACTGTTGATAATCTCTTTTTCATGTTTAATTNNNNTANNAGCTAAAANATTCATGTNNAAATTCTGNAATTNTAGNNNGTNANTTTNTAAAACCATTTAGTGAATTACTGTCTGGATATGTAGGAATTACAGAAAAGGAAATATATTCTATATTCTCTGATAAATCATCATATATCAAGACAGTTGCATTTGGATGAAAAGTAGTTGCTGCAAACCAAAATGCGTTGTAGCTAGGGTATAGTGTTAATTTAGTATTTTTCATTGATCCTTCAATAGCTACTCCTTTAATATTCCAAATACTATCTGTTAATCGATCCTTATACACTGGTAAATTGTAGGTCAAAGAAGAAGATAAACCGGTAGATGAAGCAGGTTCAAATATTAAAGAAGAATTTCCAAAATTACTTAAATAAGTTAGCGAAAGTTGTTCATCTTCTAAGAAAAAAGTGACTAGGGGAGTATTAGAAAAATTAAAATTGAGGATATTTGCTTTGGCTAGCTCTTCAAATGGTAATAAGAGGACATCATCATTTATTTCTATGATTTGAGCTAGTGTTTTTTCATGAAATAATTGGTATGGATTTTCTATGTAACTATAAGATGATGGAAAATATATAGATTGATCTGTTTCGTATTCTCCATAGGGATAATGATAGTAGGGTTTATCCCCCGTATCTGTACTTAATACCAATGTATCAGGATAAAGCTTTTTCCAAGTCTTCCAATTTGTTTCAATGGCTTCTGAATATTCTATTTCAGTTCCAATCTGATTACCCTTAATGCTAAGGCCTTTCATTTGAGACCAATAGCTTGATGATTCTCGATCGTAAAATACAAGATTATTTTCAAAAAGATAACCGCTTGTACCCAATTCGCTCCCATTCAACACATCAGTCTTATACAGTATTCCAGATGCTGTTAGGGGGCAGTAAGTAACACTAAAATGTTGGCCGTTATACACGTCGTTTACGATTTCATGCCAAGTCAAAATGTTGTACGGATAAGCAATTGCTTGTCCATCTATTACAATTCCGATCACTTTGACATCATCAGATGGTGCGGTAGAATCTTTTGAATCAACATATTTCGGATTATCAATACTGGGTATTGCATCTTTTGCAGCACCTCTAAAAATTTGATCACAAGGAACTGCACACTCCGCATTTAAGTTTACATCATCTACTTCAATAAGAGATTGACTATTAGATTGATTATAAAGTGCAGTATCGCTTTTCAAGTAAGCACTGTCGTTTTGAGCCGGTAAACTTGATAAAGAAGATAGAAAAAATAACAAAAAGAAAAACATGACCTTTGATTTAAGGTTTTTAAACAAAGATTTTCTCATTAGCAAAATATAACGTGATGTCTCATTTAAATATGGTTAGGTAATAAAAATCGAAGTACTAAAAGTTTTGATTCAAGAATATTGTATACAAAACTAATAATTTTTTACATCATTCCTTGAGCAATAAGATTTGCATCAGGTTCAAATCTTAATTTCCACATTGAAATAATTCCAAAAATAGGTCCAATAACCAAGATCATGAAAGCATAGTTCCATCCCACATTTTCTCTCATAATTTCCACCAATTTTATCGAAATAATGGTTAGTGCAAAACCAATGGCTGTTTGAATAGTTAAGGCACTTCCTACCAATGATTGATCAGAAAGCTCTGTAACCATAGTAGAATATTGTGGCGAGTCAGGTATAACAGTCACCCCCCAAACAAGAGCAATGATCAAAACCATATAGGGGTTAAAATAAAAAAAGCCAATTACAAATCCCGATAATCCACTTACCGATAACATAATAATATTAAACTTAGTTCTGCCAATTTTATCAGCTATGTAACCTCCAAAGATGTTAGCTATTGCACCTCCAAGAAATACCATAAATGTGCTTATAGACACGAATCTAATTAATTCGTATTCTGATGCATTTGGGAAGCTGTTTTTATATGAATCACTTAACATTATAGGAATCCAGACCCACATCGCATATAATTCCCACATATGCCCAAGATAGCCATAATTTGCCAATCTTGTCGATTTTTTGGAAAAAATCGTTTTAACTGCACTTAACTTGAATTTCACTGTTTTACCTACATACGGCCCTTGTTCAATAAATTTTAGCACAATTATACCACCAAACATAGATAATATACTTGCTAATAATAAGACCGATCTCCATTTAGGGGATCCAAACAGACGAAACAGATAAGGTAAACCCGAACCAGCTGTCAAAGCACTAAGTAGGATTCCAATTGCAAGACCTCGATTGTGTTTGTAGTGCGATGCGGTTATTTTCATTCCTACTGGATAAATGCCAGCCAAGAAAAAACCTGTGAAAAATCTCAAAACCAAAATTTGAACAAAATTAATTCCTTCAGTATAGACTATGATTAAATTTGATACAGCAGCTAAAATTGAAGAGAAAAAGAAAAAATTTTTTGCTTTGAATACGTCTGGTAAATTAAAAATTGAAAAGAGCAAACCCCCAATTACGAAACCAAATGTAACTACGATGCTTATAAGTGAAATATCACTACTATTTAATCCAAACTCAGCCTCGAATTGATCTATTACTGCATTTGGAGCAAACCACAGTGAAAGTCCAAAAAATTGAGCTAATGAAAGTATAATCAATATCGATTTTTTCGGACGGTAAGTAATAACTGAGATATTTAAGATTTTGATTTATGTTTAAAAAAGTTGGTCTAAGAAAAACATAACAAACAAAGTTAAAATTAAATATATACTATTATTGAAAATTATATCTACGCTTCGTGAGGACTTTCTCCAAGATAAGCTTCGAGTACTTGTTTATTTGCCTGAATTTCACTAGAAGGACCTTGAGCAATGACTTTACCATCGGCTAACACAAATATTTCGTCACTAAAAGCCATAATAACATCCATGTTGTGCTCAATAAGTAAAATATCAATTCCTTGAGTATCTTTCAATTCGATAATTCTATCAAATATCTTATTTGCCAATGTAGGATTTACACCGGCGACTGGTTCATCTAACAGTAATAGAGATGGTTCAGTCATCAATAATCGTCCAATGGCCAACAATTTTTGTTGACCTCCAGATAATTCATCTGCCAAATGATCAACTACGTGACCAATCTCTAGAAATCCCAATATTTCAATTGCCTTTTTAACATTCCTTGCGTCTTGTCTTTTCCAGAGTCGTTTGCCTAAAAATGCCCAAATTACACTTTCACCAGCTTGATCTTGAGGGGAAATGAGCATATTTTCTAGAACTGTTAATTTAGGAAAGTTTCTAGTATGTTGAAATGTTCTTACCATACCCTTCAGTGCAATGTTTTCTGGGATTTCGTTACCAATATTTTCTGATTTAAAATTTATTTTCCCTGATTTTTCATCACCCTCTAGAAATCCAGTAATGACATTGAAAAAGGTTGATTTTCCTGAACCATTTGGACCAATTAATGAGGTTAGTCTCCCTTTTTGGACAGAAATAGTGGCTCCATCAAGGGCTTTTACTCCTCCAAAGTATTTGTATACTTTTTCACCGGAAAAAATAAAATCGTTATCTAAATTTTTCTTTTCTTGAGAACTCATTTTGTTCCCTCCTGAATTGGATTATCTAAATTTGATCGACTTAATTTAATCAAAGTTTGCAACAATAGATCATCTTGAATTTTTTCTGGATCTTCATCATTTAAGTAAAGAAGATCTGTATATCGATCATTATTTTGGCTTTTTTCTTTAAATATACCACCTGGGGCATATATTAAGAATATTACTAACGACATTCCTACGATTATCAATGATAAATTAAATGGATCTACTTGTTTCATATCAAGATAGTTAGTCTTACTGAAAAATGGATAATAAATCCGATTTTCGGCACTTGATAATTTTCGAGTAGTATTAAACAATATTTGGATTAGTACAGCACCGTAAACGACACCTTTATTATTCGCTTTTCCACCAATTATTACCATAATATATAATTGAAATGTCAAGATTGGTCTGTAATTATCTGGTGTGATATGGAAAAGAGATAAAGCGTAAATCGCTCCAATCACACCTGTTAGTGCGTTAGAAATAAATAAACCTTTAAGTCTGAAATTAAAAAGATTTTTACCAACAGAAATCGCACTAGTATCATCTTCCCTAATTGCCCTCAATGTACGTCCAAAAGGTGAATAATATAGTTCTTGCATGATAATAAAAACTATTAACATGAAAAATAAGGCAAATAGCATAAAGTACCAATTTACATTATTAATATTGCTTTTTGAATCATTACCAGTAATTAGACCAAAAATGAAGCTAAGTGAAAAGACAGTAGCCAATGATCCAAATAAAATATTCACTTTTCCAATACCAATATTGAAATAAGTAAAACCTATAAATAAGATGGGCATAAGGATAGAAAAGATATCAAGAGCTAAAGAAGGAGAATCTTTAGAGCTCACCAGTACATTAGAATAATTCATGAATATTGAAATACTTGATAATATTACTGAAATTGAAATAACTTTTTGAAATGCATAATTTGAAGATTTTTTTTCGTCAAAATGTTTAAGATGTTTTGGGAAATAATATTTATACACAAGATATTCCAGACTTAATACCAAAATTATCCACGTAAATGCTCTTACACCGAGGAAAACATTTTCCATTACTTGATCAACTTCTTTATTTTCATAGAAGACATTCGTAATACCAATGCCTCCATGTCCTTGGGTCCACTTTACTTCATTAAGGAGTATAATTCTCAATATTTCACCCGCCACTATTGTAACTATGGCGAAATAATCTTCCCTTAGTCTTAAAGTCGGAATAGTCATTACAACCCCAAAAAAACCAGTTACAAAAAATGCATAGATAAATCCTGTAACAAATACTGAACCAAAAGTAGTTACATTATTAAATTCAACCAATGCATAGGTGTAACCCCCAATTGCCATGAATGCAACTTTACCAAAATTAGGTAAACCGAGATATCCTATTTCCAAATTTAGAGTTAGAGCAAATGCAGCAAAAATGAATATTCGTGTAAAAGTATCAAGATAAAACCTCGTATTCTCAGCTTCAAGAGCTGGTAATAAAAAGAGAATAAGGATTGGGATTGCAAATAGAGAAGCCAAAATCATTTCTCGATGCTCTTCAAATTTATCCTCTGCAATTTTTAATACACCTACAAATAATACAAACCAAATAATTCTTACTAGGATACTGAAATTCAAAATGTTTGCAAATGGTGTAAATACATCGTTTAAAACTTGGGAGGAATTATTAGATAGTGATTCTGATATTATTGCCAAGGTTAACCAGCTAAGAGAAATTAGCATTATTCGATTTTCTCCTTTTTGGAATTTTTCTCTGTGTAAATTGATCAGTAAATATATTAGAACAAATCCGCTTAAATTGGATAAGATATCTAAAAGGTAGAATGTTAATATATCCTCATCAAATTCATATTTTCTAAGCAACTCATAAGCTAAGAAAAATATCGATAAACCCAAAATTACTAACAACTGATTTTTTTCATAAAATTTTATAATTTTCTGTTTATAATTTTCTTCTTTCATCTCATTAACCTCACAATTTAGATCTGGGATCCACTAAACCATATATGCCTCTTGGCCGAATAAATAATACTCCAATAATAACTGCAAAAGGAGTAGCAAGTTTCCAATCCCCCGTTGCATTCCAGAAAACGAGTTTATCGACTGTAGTTGAATCTTCTTCATAATTTACCAGAATTTGATTTATTATTACTGAAGACGTCATGGCAATTGAAATGATAAATGCACTAATTAAAGTGCCTTCAAACGAATCAAATCCTCCTAAAGTGACCACTGCAAATATTATTAACAATGCAAAAAATCCACTGAATGGAATTACAGTGGCAGATTCCAGGAAAAACAGTGCTCCCACTCCAGTAATACCACCAGCAATAAACCAAGTCCAATAAATTACTCTTTTTGTATTAATTCCAGAAATTTGGGCAAGCTCGGCATCATCTGCAGTTGCTCGCATTGAAATCCCTAAGATAGTTTTTGTGAAAATATAATTTAGCATATATACAGTGATTACCATTACTAAGATGCTCCATGCCTCATCTCTCGATATTCTCAAAGTAATCATGTCTGTAAGGTGAAAAACCGATCTTTTGGCAAAAAATATTTCTAAAACTGGAATATTAGATAACTTGCTAAAAAAATCTGGATAGTATGGTGGAGCACTTTGGTTTGACCCACTAAAGATTTCTTGTATTATTTGTCGAATAACCAAACCTACTCCTATCGATGCTACCATCAAAGAAAGAGCAGTTCCATCACGTTTTTCTAATGGTGTGAAAACTAATACTTCCATCAAGATACCAACAAATCCAGTAATGATGAATACTATTAATATCTCAACAAATAACCATTGCAGAAACGAACTCTCTCTTCCTAACATTTGATTTAACGCAATAGCAGTATAAATGCCTACGGTGACGAATTCTGCATGTGCAAAGTTAGAAAATTTTCTCACCCTTGCAGTCAAAGTTAAACCTGCACTTATTAAAATAAGCTGTGAAGCTGTTACGATAATAATAAATGAATGTTGTATAAAGTTCACTCGTATGTTGTCGTTAAACTCTTTTTCAAGAGAAATAAAGGTCATTGTAAACAAAACGGTGAATATAATTATCGCAATTCCCAAAATTTTACCAATTTTATTTACGGTTTGTCGGTAGTCTACATCTCGTATCTCTTCTTTATATGCCAGTTCGTTGAGTAATTCTGTATCAGCCATAAAATCATCTCTTTCCTAAATATAATTCACCAACTTTCTCGTTTCCGACCAAATCAGATGCTTTACCCTGAAATGCTACACTTCCAGAAACAAGAACGTATCCTCGATCACTAATATTCAAAGCTCTAGTTGCTCGTTGTTCCACAAGTAGAATGGATAATCCTAATTTTTTAAGTTCTAATATTTTTGAAAATATTTCATCAGCTAATACTGGTGCTAAAGCCGCTGTAGGTTCATCCAATAATAATATATCTGGATTTGACATCAAAGCTCTTGCTAGTGCTAACATCTGTCTTTCTCCACCTGATAGAAGAGCTGCCTTTTGTTGATACCGTTCAAGTAATCTGGGGAATATATTAAATATATTTTGAAGGTCTTTTTCGATATTTTCTTCATCATCTGAACCTCGAGGTAATGCACCTAACTGTAAGTTTTCTTTTATTGATAGAGTTGGAAACACATTGTTTACTTGAGGGACATAATTTATTGGGATTCCACTTTTAACAATTTCATAAGGTTGCATTCCAGTAATGTTAAGTTCATTATTGATAATAACTTCACCCTTCCATGCTTTTACTAATCCAATTATGGTTTTTATTAAAGTAGATTTCCCAGATCCGTTAGGACCAATAATTGTGCATAGCTCACCTTTTCGAAGTTCAATGTTGATATCTCTCAAAATTTGAAGTTTACCATATCCACTGTCTAAATTTTTAGTTTGTATTACAAGATCACTCAGTTTTCTATATCCTCCATAAAGATATCATTGAATAATTCGATACATCTAAAATACCCATTTTAATCTTACGTCAAACAGAGAGAAATTTAATAGACTGAAAATTATAAACAACTCAATATTAGTATTATAATTTGTAACTATAAAATTTACAGGTTTTGCATAGGTACAAATAAAATTTTGAGATTTCGAAATTCAATTTTGCGAATTTTTATAATTTCTTGCGTGAAAACTTAAAAAGATATAATCGTGTGTAATTAGTACCTTAATAAAAATAAGGTGAAATATTATGAACAGAAAAAATAAATTATTTCTAAAATCTAGTATTCTCATCGTTTCATTTATCATATCTTTCTATGGTATTGGGACTGCGAATGCTAGTACAGTTAAAATCTCTCAAGCTACAGATATTAAACTTGGTGGATTATTTCCTTTAACCGGAACCTTATCCGGTGGAGGAGTTGAAAGGGAAGCTGCTTTTCGATATGCAGTTGATTTAATTAATGCAGATGATACTACTTTCCCAGATATTAACATAGTTCCAGTGATTAAGGATACCGAAACTAATCCAGATACAGGTGTACAAGTAGCAGGAGAGGTTATCTCTGATGGAGTTGTTGGTATAGTTGGTGCAGCATCATCTGGTGTATCCAAGGCAATTGCCAGTGGACCAGGCCAAGCAAGTAAAATACCCCAAATATCATATTCTTCAACCAATGCAGGATTATCTAACAGTACAGCATACCCATATTTCTTGAGAGTTGTTCCTGGTGATCAATTTCAAGGGCAAGCACTTGCTGGTACACTTGATGATTTAGATATTACAGCAGTAGCCACATTGGCAAGTAATGATGATTACGGTTTAGGTGGTATTACAATTTTTGAAGATGAATTTGAGGCAGCTGGAGGCACCATTGTAACCAAACAAAGATTTGATCAAGGTGCAACTGATGTTAAGGCACAATTACAAGCGATCGCTGATAGTACAGCTACAGTAATTGTTATTAACGCAATTGTAGGAGATGCAGGAACTGTATTTTCACAAGCTGGTGATATTGGTGTAACAGCAAAAGATGGATACAAATGGGTAGGTTCCGATGGTCCCACCCAAAAAGCATCATTCCAAGATTCTGGTGTAACAAACGAAGACAAACTAGCTGCTATGCAAGGTATGATTGGAACATCACCCCTTAGAGGTGTTGGTACAGTATATGCTGACTTCTTAGCTGGATGGGCTCTACTTGATAGTGGAGACTTTGCAGGAGCTGGTGATGACGATGCTAACTTATATGCAACTTACGCATTTGATGCAACATTCACATTTGCACACGCTCTACAAGCTATGGCTGCAGCTGGTGAAGACTATGAAGATGGTGATTTACTGCTTGCTAAACTAAAATTAACTGATTTCACAGGAACTACAGGTAAAGTTACCTTTGACGTGAATGGAGATCGATTAGCAGTTTATGATGTAGTAAATCTTGTCGGAGAAGAATTCATAATAGTTGGTGATTGGAATACAGTCAGTGGATTAACTCTCGATTCAACAGTCGATATCGATTTTGATGGAGAACAACCAGATTCTGATAATGATGGTCTACCAGGATTTGGAATTTTCATCGCTATTTTCTCAATTGCTGTAATAACAATTACAAGCGATCGCTGATAGTACAGCTACAGTAATTGTTATTAACGCAATTGTAGGAGATGCAGGAACTGTATTTTCACAAGCTGGTGATATTGGTGTAACAGCAAAAGATGGATACAAATGGGTAGGTTCCGATGGTCCCACCCAAAAAGCATCATTCCAAGATTCTGGTGTAACAAACGAAGACAAACTAGCTGCTATGCAAGGTATGATTGGAACATCACCCCTTAGAGGTGTTGGTACAGTATATGCTGACTTCTTAGCTGGATGGGCTCTACTTGATAGTGGAGACTTTGCAGGAGCTGGTGATGACGATGCTAACTTATATGCAACTTACGCATTTGATGCAACATTCACATTTGCACACGCTCTACAAGCTATGGCTGCAGCTGGTGAAGACTATGAAGATGGTGATTTACTGCTTGCTAAACTAAAATTAACTGATTTCACAGGAACTACAGGTAAAGTTACCTTTGACGTGAATGGAGATCGATTAGCAGTTTATGATGTAGTAAATCTTGTCGGAGAAGAATTCATAATAGTTGGTGATTGGAATACAG
>MDVR01000062.1 GCA_001940725.1 Candidatus Heimdallarchaeota archaeon LC_2
ATCAGAAATCCAATGTATATTTTTATATCGATCACAAAATAATTTCATCCATGTTCTTGTTTCTGGGGTCTCAGTATTGCCATGTATTAATAAAGTGGGAATTCCAGAATCCACCAAATCTATTAATAAACGTTTTGCGGTTCTAATTTGACGATAAGTTAATCTTTCTTGAAATCGAAAATATGAATTTTTCACATAAGTTCTTCTTCTTCCTTTACTTAAATATGATAATACTAAAACTGGAAAATCTATTGAACCGGGTAAATCTCCAGGAATAACTATTAAATCAGGTTCTACTAATTTCAATAGGTCCTTAGCATACCATCTACCCCCATGAGTATCTGAAAGTACTAATAATTTCAATGGACATTGTTACTCAAACATGAAATAATATTAAATTCACCGTTAATCAATGAATATTAGATGAAATTAACTAGTATATTGTTTCTAATAAAATATCAACAAATTCGGGGAAGGTTTCTTCAGCAGGTCCTTCAATAAATAAATCATTAACGCTTTTGAACATACTTTCCTGTGTATTAAATTCTATTAGCTTTGCATTTCCTTGATATTTTGCAAAAATTGGAAATTGTGCAACTGGATAAACATAACCGGAAGTTCCAATAATTAATACCATTGCGGCTTCTTTTAGATATTTTTCTGCATTTTGCAAATTCTCAAAATTAAGAGATTCTCCAAACCACACTACGCTCGGTCTTTGAAAGGATCCACATTCACACTTTATGGGAACTATTTCGGGTACGGTATCCATTTTTCCTGTTTTACCACAATTATCAAAACAGTGAGTTTGTAGTATATTCCCATGAATTTCAATAACCTTTTGTTGTCCAGCTCTTCTGTGTAGACCATCCACATTTTGGGTAATTAAAACAGAAAGTAAGCCCATTTCCTCTAGTTTTACAATTGCATAATGAATAGGATTTGGATCTGCTGACAAAACATTACTAATTCTTTCTCGATACCAATTCCAAACAAGTTGAGGATCTTGACTGAATCCTCTTCTTGAAGCCAAATCTTCAGCCTTCTTACCCTCGTAAAGCCCATCTTTACCTCGAAATGTTTTCATTCCAGAAGCAACAGAAGCACCTGAACCAACAATTGCGACAATTCGTAAATTTTCTTTTTTGGGAATAGAATTAATTAGTGAAATTATTTTATCTTTCATATTTGGACTAGCTCCAAAATTGTTAGTTTAAACGAATGGAGAAAGAATGAGAAATATCAGTAGAAGAAGAAAGATTCCAATAACCATTGCTCCTTGGGGGCTATTCTTTATCATTTCTCTACTAAATGTCCTAGCTAAGGCTTTTCCAAAACTTAATTGTCGTCGAACAGAAACACTTTTTCTAGAAAATAAAACTGAATTTCCAATCTTTATTTCTGGGATTGAATAATAGACCACCCAAAGAATGTATATTGGAAAGATAACTAATAAAATAATTGGTAAACGTTCGAAACGTCCATCAGTTGAACTGATCGCGAAACTAATTAAAATCACAAATGCAAATGCAACAATTGACCAAATCCATCCATACCATGAAAATAACTGATCTTCAATTCTTTTATCAAGGGAAGATCCTCCATTTCTTATCTTTGATTTCGGTTTGTGTGCCCCACTTATTGCAATTTTTGCAATTTCCGATTGAACACCATCTGTTACAGTTTTAATTCCCGAGCCAATTTCCTTTTTCGTATCTTCAGCAATTGTTTCTACTTTTTGCTTAATTTTTTTCCCAGTGTCAATGCTTGTCTTCAATGCACTCTTTCCTGTATCTTTAAGTGATTTAGCCTTTTTGGTTAAGAGATTACTTACATTATTTTTTTTTCTATTTTCCCCCTTTTTATCACTCACAAGTAATATACTGATAGATAATAATTAAGGCTTTTTTACTAACTCAATATCATTGCTATTTGTGTAAAAAATAGTAATATAGATAAATATACGCAAGATATTTTATTAATATATTTATAAGTCTTTTATTGCTTTTTACTTAGTTTACCTTATTACCTAGAATCAAAAATTTTACCTCAAAATTAATAATTAAACGATTGATTTATTTGAAATACACCGTGGAAAGATTATAATGAAAAGGCTAATTATTGTCGGGTCCACAAATCCAGCTAAGGTAAATGCCGTGAGAGAGGCAGCAATGGCGTATTGGGAAAATATAGAGGTAATCGGTCATAGTGTTCCATCTAGAGTTTCTTCAATGCCGATGTCTAAACAAGAAATTAGATTTGGGGCGAAATCTCGAGCTGAATATCTTTCCAAAAATTATGAATCTTGGTTAAGTGTGGGAAATGAAGGTGGTGCAGCCTTAATTGCTGGTGATTGGTATTTATTTGGTAGTACATACGTCAGTGATGGAAAAAATTCTTCTTGGGGTGGAGAGCTACAAATGAGATTACCAGATGAAATGATTGCTGGTTTAAATGAAGGTAAAATTGAGTTAGGAACTGTAATAGATAAAATGACCAATCGCAAAGATGTCAAAAAACAAGAAGGAGCTATTGGTTTATTAACCCAGATGAAATTAACTAGGAGTCAAGTCTTTAAGATGAGTGCAATGCAAGCTTTAGCATATTGGTATTTTTCTGCAGAGTTACAAACATGATTTAGATACATTGTTGAATATTACAAAAACTAATCAAAGAGTGAAAGATTCAGTGTTTCTAAACTAATTATTTTCAAATTTTAGTGATTAGTGATTTTCAACATTTTTAATAATAACTTAGAAGGATGGTAATAACAAGGCAGATTAAAATAATACTGATGCCTTCGAATGAATTCATTTTTAATTTGTGTTTATCAAAAATGAGTATACAGTGAATGATGCTTCTTTGAAATCTACAAACAATGAGATACATATCAAAGCAAGAAAATTAGTTAAGCACTACAAACTAGGAGAAACTACAGTTAAAGCATTAGATGGGGTTGATCTAGATATAAAAAGAGGAGAAATGGTTATAATTGTCGGTCCGAGTGGTTCCGGTAAAAGTACACTTCTAAATATGTTAGGAGGTGTAGATCGTCCAGATTCAGGTGATGTCCAGATTAATGGCACGTCCTTAAGTAGCTTAAATGATAAAGAATTGACAACATTTAGAAGGAAATTTGTTGGTTTTGTATTCCAGTTTTATAGTCTTATTCCGACATTAACTGCACAAGAAAATATTGAGATAGCAGCTGAATTAGTTGATATCAAGGGAGCAGATTTAAGAAAAAGAGCCCAACTAATTTTATCTGAAGTGGGATTAATTGGGAGGAATACTTCATACCCGTCTCATCTATCAGGTGGAGAAAGACAAAGGATAGCACTAGGTAGAGCTTTGGCTAAAAGACCGGAATTAATTATCGTAGATGAACCAACAGGGCAATTGGACAAAAACACAGGTATAGAAATGGTAAAACTAATCCGTGACACAAGTAAAAATAATAATTCTACTGTAATTATGGTAACTCATGATGAATCTTTAATAAATTTTGCAGATAAAGTCATTAAAATGGATTCTGGAAAAATTAGGGTGATTGATTAATGAAAAGAATATTTATTGCCTCATTCAGAGATTTATATTTTAATAAAATTAGATCCATTGTTGTTGTACTTTCTCTGATCATGGTAATAGCTTTTCCAATTGCTTTATCAAACGTTTCTCCCAGCCTTAATCAGATTATTATTGATGAAAGTGAAGAATATCAATTAGCTCATTTGAATTTCTTCTTTGAGGATATTGTCGATACAAGTATCGCTGATAAAATCTTAAATTGGACAAGTAATTATTTGCAAGTTGATCAAGACGATTTAATTGTTGAAAGTAGGATTCACGATGATTCTAAATCACAGGCAACGGGAAATAATAAATTATTAAAGGATCATTGGATCGATTTGGATATTCTCAGCTATGAAAAAGATAACCCAATGAAAATAAATCAAATTGTCCTGGATAAAGGACGGTTTCCAGAAAGGGACAATGAACTTGTGATTTTATCTTCCCTAGCCACTTCAGATGGAATAGGTTTGAATGATAATATAATCCTATTTGGAGACGAAGGACCTTTAGAATATAAAATTACAGGATTAATTCAATCTATTGAGTATTCTTCGTTCGATTTAACTCAGATCGGAGTAGCATACATGAGTTTAGATGGATTATCAAGGTATCAAGGTAGAATATTAAATGGTACTCAGTATAATTCCTACTTAGTTTTTTTTGATTTTGATATCCCAGTTGAAAGATTGCGTGAACTTTATGAGTATTTGAAAATTCAAATTAGCACTATCTATGGAAATAATGAAATTGAAGAAAGATTAGTATTTACATGGTTTACACGGGAAATGTCATTTCGTAGAAGCTTACAGGACGCATTAGAATTAACATCTAAGTATCTTAATCTTGCTTCGATATTTATCTATATAGTAGCAGGTGTAATAATCTTTGTTACTATGAATCGGTATGTAAACGAGCAAAAAAGAGTGATAGGTTCGTTATATGCATTTGGAGTCAAGAAAAAGGAAATTATTTATTCATTTTTTTTCAGAATACTAATATTAAGTTTAATTTCAAGTGTGTTTGGGATTTTACTCGGAAGATATCTTCTGAAATTGCTTGTTTCAGGATTAGGCAATAAATGGGGATTAATTTCGGATGAACCGATAATTTCAAACGAATCAGTGATCATTGCATTGGGAAGCTCAATTGTGATAGCATATAGTTTCACCTATTTAGCTCTCTGGAATTTAATTAAACTAACCCCTTATGAAGCAATGAGAGGAAAAACATCTGAACTAAAGAGTAGTGGATTTTTTTTTAATGCAGCAAACATTATTCCATTTAGATTATTCCGAGCTGCTGCTAAAAATCTGACACGGAATAGAACCCGTACTATATTAACCGTACTCGCCTTTTCAATGGCATTAACTTTTTCAGGATCTCTGATGTATACGCATGATAGTTTGGGTTCCACAGTAGATGATTATTATGATCGTCGATTAAATTTTGATCTTGAAATAACACTAGGTAATGATAACGTAAATAATCAAACAGTTATGCAAAAAATATTAAATTTAGATACTAATAATGATTTAAAACCGGATATCCGGTTTTATGAGCCTTCTTTAGTAACATTTACACCCTTTACAGAAACTCCCGATAAATTAGTTGTCCTATCTGCCCTCAAACGAGATACCCAGATGTTCGATTTCAGTAATAGTACCTTTTCTGAAGGAAGAATGTTCATGTTTAACTCAAGTGAAGTTGTTATTTCAAGATATGTTGCAGGCACACTTGGCTTGAAAATTGGTGAAACTTACGCATTGGACTTTTTAACTAGATCCTTTAACATCACAGTTGTAGGTATCACTAACGAATTGATGAATAGTGCCTCTGTGATAATGGATATCCATCACCTATCCTTTCTATACCGAGATTTAGGATTTCCCATAATTGCAAATAAGATTTTAATTAAATTATGGGATGATGTTGATCCAACTGTTGTTCAAGATGAATTAAATCAAAATTTTCGGTCTGTTGGACTTACACTTTCAAAAGAGTATTATCGTCTGCGGTTTACCTCATTAGCAGGAAGTCAAACTGAAATAATTAATTTATTAATATTCTTAGGATTAATAGTTGGATTTATATCGGTATTTACCACTCTTTTGATCTCTATAGTTGAAAGAGAGCGTGAAATCGCTCTATTACATGTATATGGGAATTATAATTATGAAGTCTTTATTCAAATAATGACAGAAGGTTTATTTTTGGGATTGATTGGTTTGATACCTGGATTGGTTATGGCCCAATTTACAGCAGAATTTGTATGGATTAAAATAATTTCTGATAGTCTTTTTGAAATAAAACCTGTTTTTGCAGGTTTCATTGGGTTAAACTTACTTATGTTTGCAATTTTATCTATAATAATTTCAGTGATTATTAGTTTCATTTTCGTCACCCAAAGAAAATTATCAGAAATTATCAGAGAAGAATGAGGCCTGTACCTTGATCTTGTAAAACTTTGACAAGATCATAAAACAAGCTTTCAAATGGTTTTGGACCTAAAAATCTTAAGAATCTTGGAAAGGTAGATCTGGAAGGCGAATGTCTTCCAAATCCACAAGCTCTTCGAGCTCGTGAGTTATTCTTGAGATAACTCACAAGTGCATCGAGAGAACCCAGTCTCTTGATATAGAAGAGGATTACTCCTCGAACCATTGATGAAGCTGTGTAGAATCGCTTCCCACGAAGTGGCTGATTCCAGCCACTTCTCTGTGTAATGTTCGAGAGACAAGCGATAGGCTTTTTGCCGATTCTGTGAAATATTAGATACGCAGGTAGTTTTTTGCGCATTTTGGTTAATTCGAAGGATTACCTGCGATTCTTTTTACTTTTCGGTTTTCTTAAGAATTTGTTAGAATGAATAGCTGAATCCTAGAATGATCAAATATTCACTAGAAGTTGAGACGAGCTAGATCAATCTTTCCACTATAACCCATTAAATTGCTTTTCTACCAGTTGATCAAATTATTTCAAGACCATGTAATAATAACCGTAGGATCGATGATATCATTACAAAACTATAAAAATGAAAGGACATAAAATTATATTTTTAACCTATAAATAATTTTTTGAGTATGTGAGTAAACTGTTTCATTTCATAAAAAAAATCCCGATTGATTTCGGGCAAGCAAATTTAAGGATAATAACAAAAGGAAAATTAATAGCAATGGATCTAGTTCCTCCAGGTAATGGTAAAAAAGCGCTAGATATTGGATGTAGAGCCGGGAATCAATCTGAGCGGCTAAAATCTGATAATTATTCCGTCGAATCGATTGATATTGAAACAGATTACCCAGATGCAAAAATTGTAGACGCTAATAAGGCACTTCCTTATTCTGACGATAGTTTTGATTTGATTTGGTCTAGTGAAGTAATAGAACATCTTAAGGATCCTGAAGCCTTCAAAAAAGAAATAACTCGTATAATCAAATCAACTGGGGACATTATTTTAACTACTCCAAATTCTGCTTTTTGGATCTACTATATTCTTAGGTTATTTAGAAAACGACCAAAAGATATTCAAAACCCTACTCACATTCATTTTTTCTCTATTTCAGATATTAAAAAACTATTTCCGTTAGCAAAAATTTATGGCTTTTTTCCATATCTCTTTTTCAAATTTAGAATCACCCGGTTAATTGGATTCTTATCTCCCACCTTTGTGATCCATATCAATAATCAAACATTAAACTTGATAAAACAGAATTGAATAATATTCGTTACAATTAATCATTATTTATCAATTTTTCTAAGGTTTTTTTTTCATTTAATTCAATGTCAGAAGCTTTTTCGGCTAAATATCAAACTAGAAATAGTTGGGTACTAAACAAATTGATTAGCGAACCCAGAGACAATTCTTTAGACATGACCGTCACCTTGTATTGTTAAAAAATAGAAATCAGTAATCTATGATCACAAATAATATAGGTTAGAAGATCTGAAGGAAACGGATATTGAGGAAAAATAATCTCTTCCATTCTCATAAATTGTAAAAATGAACCTTGTTCATTTTCTTTATCAATTCGATCCAGTCAATCTCTATAGTTTTGTATCTTTGTTTCTAGGGTTTGATTAAGCAAAGCGAAAATTAGCTTGTAAATTGTAAGCATCTGGATCCAAATGGTTGATATATCACATTTCAAGTAAAATTTAATGGTAAATTATACTAAGTAATACTATGAACATAAAACCAAAAATGCAACCATCTTAGTTTTTCAAGACTTTTATGCCTTTAGCCTTCTTACTGCCACTGAAGTCATCGATCATTGTTCTTCATACTCAAAATTATCATCTTCTGGACCACAATATCCTGCTTCCAGTAGCTTTGTAACTTCCTGCAAGACTACATCCTGCAATACCCATAGAAACTGACGTAACTTTTGTAGTGGACGAGGTTTCCAGGGACGTTTAGGTTTCTCTTTCGCTTCCCGGGGAATATCAAGTAGCAGTAACGCATAGAAACCGCCTGTAACAATTATTATTATATCAAGTATACGATCTATTATCGTCATCGTAACAATATCAACCATTCGATCTTGAGTTTCATCAAATTTGATTGATAGAACCTTAGCAACGTCGCCTGTTCCAAAAAATAAGAATGAATTATAAAATTGAGACAAAAAACTGTAATAAAATAGTGTTTTGAGTGGAAAACCAGATTTATTAACAGCTCGTATTAATAAAGCCCATCGAATTGATCGAGTGAATAAAATTATAGCGATAGTTATGATCAAACTGCTTATGTTTTGAAATGTAGCTTTTTTTGTAAATAATTCAGAGACTTCATCACTATTTATCATATTAAATACGATTAAAAGAAAAACAATTGATAACAGCAAACTAATGTATTTTTTATTCTTGACAAGGTAATGGCTAAATTTCAATAATTAGATCATCTATAAATGTTCATTTAAATATGGTTCTAAAGCCTCATCATCCAATCTGTTTATATTTTGTATATTTTACTTCTCTGAATTGATAATCTTTCTTTAATGTTCGTAAAATGTAATTTGAAATACAGAACATTTGTTTTGATTTTCCTATTCCTAGTTATATATTTCACTAAATTTAAGCCCGAAATTTTTTGTAGCTCTTATTTTTATGGAATATGTGGGTTCAAGTATCGAAGAAAAACTTACTTTGTCAGATCAAGTTGACCATCTGTTGATGAATAATGAAAAATTACTGAAATGGACTTCATTAGTTATCATTACAATTCTTGTATTAGTTATTGAAGTGACTGTAGCAGGAATATTTGATGATCCAAAGTCACATCTCGAACGTGAAGATATATTTTTTGTTTGGCAAGAAGGTGAGAAAATATCTAATGGTGCAAATCCTTATGCAGCAATATTAGATGGTAATTTAATTGAAAATGAAAAATATGCAACTTATCTTCCATTTTTTTATTTATTAGCATCCCTTTTTCAGATACTTGGATTCACCAGTTTTAAGGAATGGGTAATATTTTTTAGGATCCTATCTGCGATTTTTTATCTGGCAATTGCATATTTCCTATTTTTAAAGTCGTATAAGAAATCCGTAATTTTTTCGATTTTCGTTACAATGTATTGGATTTTTAATAGATGGTCTATTGTCGTTGTGTACGTTGTTAACATTGATTTTATCCCATTATTTTTAATGATTATTTCATTATATTACTATGATACCCACCGAAATATGTCTTTAATCACTTACGCATTTTCACTATCTATGAAGCATCTAGCAATATTTCTTCTGCCAATTTATTTAATTTTACTTCTTAGAGACTCCGAAATTACTTCGATTAAGGATTACGGATTCTCAATATTGAAAATTGTGGGAATACCGTTAATTTTTGCAATCCCATTCATAATTTTAGATCCTAAAGCATTTTTATATTCAATGGCATTCAGTGGAACAAGACACCCGAAAGGCCTATTTGATGAATTTTATGAATCTGCCCCAGAGGGTACATTTATTGCATTTGGTATTGCAAATCGAATTTTTATGGTTCTAATAATGGCTTTGGTTTACCTTCTATTTCAATCTAATAAAATTGAGAGGTTTACTACGTCATTTCTTATATTTGTAATTTTCATTGAATTTAATTTAGTATTGTTTGATCAATATAGAGTTTGGAGGATTGCCCTTCTACCTTTGATGCTTCTGGAGTTTAATATATTTACCATAAAGAAGGATAAGGAAAATATAGATGTGAAAGAAAACCCGTCAAACCCGATTTAAATTTTATATAAAAACAAAAAGTTTTGATGGATTGTTTTTAAATGAAATATGAGAATTTTGTCAGATCCAAAATCTATGAATTTAGAAAAATTAATACCATATTTGGCAATCTCGGTGATTGCAACATTAATTGATTTTTCTACTTACATAATTCTTCTTAATGTGTTCTCATGGTACTATATCTATGCCAATATGATTTCTATTGTTTTTGGTATATTATCAAAATTTAGTCTAAACAGAGTTATAACTTTCAAAGATCGGAATGACAAATCATGGAAGCATCAATTACGCAGATTTTTACTTGTTTCAGGTTCAGGATTTATACTTTCCAATGTTGTTTTAGTACTTAGTATTGAATTGATTAATATTCCAGAAGAAATCTCAAAGATTATTGCGATTGGAGTTGTTTTTGCTTATACATTTATATTACATAATTTCTATTCTTTCAAATAATATTTAATTAAAATGACGTGACTCCTTATCGATTAAAATAATAATGCAAATATAACAAGTCTCATGTATTCGTACATGACCGATTTGGATTTATCAATTGTTATCCCAATTTTCAATGAGCAAGAGAATATCGAGAATCTTATGCAAGAAATTGAAGAATCAATTGTCGAATTAACATTTGAGGTAATATTTGTTAATGATGGATCTTCTGATAATTCTCTAAATATCTTAGAGGAATTAGTTAATAAATATAGAGAAAATAAGAGAATTAGTATTATTGTTGCAGATTTAAGAAGAAATTCTGGCCAAACAGCGTCAATGAGGGCTGGATTTAGTCTGGTTAATGGGAAATATGTGGTAACAATGGATGGAGATGGCCAAAATGACCCCAAAGATATAATTAAGCTATATAATAGAATTTCAACAGAAAAGGTTGATGTAATATGTGGTTGGAGGAAAAAGAGACAAGATCCCTTTTCCAAAAAAATACCTTCTAAATTTTCCAATTTCTTACATCGCAGACTAACAGGATTAAAAATACATGATTCTGGATGTACACTCCGAATATACATTGCTGAATCAATATTAGACTTACCTATACATGGAGAAGACCATCGATTTCTACCTGCAATAATTTATTCTAAAGGATATGAAGTAAAAGAAATGGTGGTTAATCATAGACACCGTATTGCAGGTCAAAGTAAATATGGAATTTCAAGACTATGGCGAGGTTACTTAGATTTACTTTCTACTACATTTGTAATTAAAACCGGTGTGAAACCTTTTCAATTCTATTCAAAAATTGCATTAATCCCAGGTATTCTTGGTACACTTATTTTGGGTTATCTAACAATAATAAAAATCTTCACTGGAGAAAGCATTGGGGATAGGCCTTTACTTCTTCTAGGAGTGTTATTGGAAATCTTTGCGGTACAGTTTTTTGTAACTGGTTTAACTTCTGAAATGATTTCAACTGAAAAAGCCACAAATGAAAAACGATATTCCATTAGATCGATTACAAAGAATTGAAAATATTGAATAAATAAAGATTTAATTTAATTCATTTTTTTATACCAATTCACAAATTTTTCTATCCCTTCTTCAATTGAGGTTGTTGGTTGATACCCTAATTCAGTATTTGCAAGATTAATGTCGGCCAAAGTATGATCCACATCCCCAGGTTGCATTTCGATTTGATTGATTTTATATGGTTTATTCATTTTCTCTCCAATAATTGAAATCAAATCAATTAGCTTTACAGGTCTGTTATTTCCTAAATTGAATGTATTATAACCATTAAGATGGGATATTGATTTAATTATACCTTGAATAATATCATCAATATAAGTATAATCTCGGCTTGAAGATCCATCCCCATACATTTGTATAATTTTCCCTTGATCAATCAAACGTGTAAATTTATGAATTCCCATTTCGGGTCTTTGTCTTGGCCCATAAACAGTAAAAAATCTTAAATTAGTTATTTCTATTCCATATTGAGAATAGTAAACATGATTAAAATGTTCACAACTTAATTTTGATGCAGCATAAGGACTAATTGGTGTATCAATTTTAATATCTTCAGAATATGGGAGTTCAGGAATATTACCATATACAGAAGAACTACTTCCAAATATCATTTTATTAATATCCAAACGTCTGCAAGTTTCAAGAATATTGACTGTAGCTTCTATATCATGATGAATATATGACTTTGGAAATAGTAGTGATGGTCGAACACCTGCTCGAGCAGATAAATGGATAATTAAATCGATAGACGTATTAGATAAAGCTAGAGTGAAATCCTCAGTTCTCACGTCTATATTAAAAAATTGGAAATCCCCTTTTCGCTCTAAATTTTTTAAATTTCTTTGTTTAATTGATTTTGAGTAGAAAGGGTCAAAATTATCAATTCCTATAACTTGATGGTTTTGGGAAATCAACTTTTCAGCTAAATGACTCCCAATAAAACCTGCAACACCAGTTATAGCGATATTAGCCATAAGTTATCGATAGCGTGTACGTTTTAAATTTCTATATATCAAATTAGAGAAAAAGAAAATTTCATTCAATTTATATTTATAAAAATCGCTATTTTCTTCATCAACTTAAAGAAAGAAAACAAGATTTAAGCAATGTTTAAAGAAACATTAGTTTGAAGAATGTATTCATCTGTCTTGGTTGCTAATCGCGGAGAAATTGCCTTACGAGTAATTTCAACTTTACAAGATCATGGTATTGAGGCTGTTGTAACAGCAAGTGATCTCGACATCAATTCACTCCCAGCTAGAAGAGCGGATAAAGTACTACATTTGAAAGGTGTAACTGCTCAAGACACTTATTTGAATATTGAAAAAATAATTAATGGAGCCAAAGATATCGGAGTTAATGCCCTCCATCCAGGATATGGATTTCTTGCGGAAAACCCTATATTCGCTAAAGAAGTAATAAAAAATCAAATAGACTTCATTGGACCGACTCCAGATCAAATGTTAACCTTCGGAGATAAAATACAAGCAAGAAAAGTTGCTATTAATTCAGATACTCCAATAGTTCCAGGCTCAGATGAAAAGCTTGACGATGATGAATTTGCGGCAATTGCTAAAGAAATTGGATTTCCTTTATTGATTAAAGCATCTGCTGGTGGTGGTGGAAGAGGAATTAGATTCGTCCAAAATATTAAACAATTAAAAACAGAATTGGCAATGGCTAAATCTGAGGCTAAACTTGCATTTAATGATGATCGGGTTTACTTGGAAAAATTTATTGCTAATGGAAGGCATATTGAAGTCCAAATATTAGGCATTGATTCTGATAAGATACTTCATTTTGGGGAAAGAGATTGTTCTATGCAACGAAAAAATCAAAAAATCATTGAAGAAAGTCCTGCTCCATCAATTTCCAGGAAACGAGCGAAAAAAATGCATGATGATGCAATTAATCTAGTTAAGGAAATGAAATATCTTAATGCAGGTACAGTCGAATTTTTAGTTGATAAAACTGATCATTATTTTCTCGAAGTAAATGCAAGAATACAGGTAGAACATCCTGTGACTGAATTCGTTACGGGTGAGGATTTAATATGGAGGCAAATACAGGTAGCATCAGGAGAACCACTAGATCTTAATCAAAAAGACATTAAGACAAGAGGGCATTCAATTGAGGCACGTGTATATGCTGAAAATCCTTATGAGAATTTTTCTCCTTCAACTGGTAAAATTAATAGAATTCGTCACCCTGTTGGACCTGGAATTAGGATTGATTCTGCCGTTGAAGATGGAGATGTCATATCCCCATACTACGATCCAATGATTTCAAAATTAATTGTCTATTCTCCTAATCGCAAAGCAGCAATTCGAAAGCTCATTTCAACTCTTGATAATTACCTTATTACTGGAATACATACTACCGTACCATACATTAGGAATTTATTACTAGAAAAAGAATTTACTAATCTTGAGTATCATACTCGATATTTAGATGAATATGAACAGAAAATACCTGAACAGGTTTTGAAATTCGCGAGAGTTGCTGCAATTTCTATTCTCAAAGGATCTAAGAATATTGCAAAACAAAATCAACCTACCTTTTCAAATTGGAGGAGATCGGGATTTGATTCAAGGTGATATCATGAAAAAAATGATAACAAAGATAGATGAAAATGCTTTGGAAGTTTTTATATCTAGTAATGAAATAATTCTCAAAAATGAAAAATATCGAATTAAGAATGAAAATGGGAGTTTATTAATTACAAATCAAAGTGGTCAGACAATGTGGATAGATGACGTCATAGATTTAGATAACAATTTAATTAGAGTTGAAATAGATGGTTATACAGTGGACGTTTTTCTTGAAGATCCACTTTTAAAAGCAGCTCAAGGTGAAGAGGATGCCGAACTTACCACGAAATCTCCATTAGCAGGGAGTATCTCAAATATATTTGTAGAAGTAGGAGACAAAATTATACTTGGAGATGTTTTAATAATCATTTCAGCTATGAAAATGGAGAACAAAATTATTGCAAAATCCGAAGGAATTGTAAAGTGTATAAACATTAATATTGGAGATCAAGTTAACAAGGGTATAGTTCTTATAGAATTAGAAAAGTGATGAAATGGGATTTTCGGCATTAGGTTTGGATAAAAGACTGATAGAAGCATTAGATTTGGTAGAAGTTATTGAACCTACTGAAATCCAAAAACGTTCGATTCCAAAAATTATTGCTGGTCTTAATGTATTGGGGATTGCACCAACAGGGACAGGAAAAACATTTTCTTATTTACTTCCTGCAATCCATCGTTTAATAAATGCAAAAATCAGACATGATGATCCTTCCGTACTTATTATTGTACCAACAAGAGAGTTAGTACAACAAGTACAAGATCAAGTGAAAATTATCACCAAAAAAACTGAAGTATTTAGTACAATGGTGGTTGCGGGTGAAAGAGACAATAAACAAAGGAGAAAATTTAAAGAATTAATTGAGGTAATTGTGGCTACTCCAGGGAGATTGGTTCAATTCATTGAAGATGAAGTTTTTACTCTATCAAATATTTCAATTTTAATTATTGATGAAGTAGATAGAATGTTGGATATGGGTTTTCAAGCAGAAATTAAACGAATATTAATTGAATTACCACACAAAAATAAAAGGCAAACTCTCCTTTTTTGTTCGACCTTACCTCTACCAGTTGAACGTTTAGCGACTATGCTACAACAAAAGACCAATATTGTTGAAGTAGGTAGATCACATTCTCCAGAAAATATTGAACATGAACTGTATCAACTTTCGAAAGGTGCAAAATTTGACAAATTACTTGAATTATTAAAATCAGGTAGAATTAATTCTGCATTGATTTTTACTCGTGCACAAGGAACTGCGAGAATTACCACTAGAAATTTATTAAAAGCAGGTCTTGATTGCGAGGAATTTCATGGAGGTTTGACGCAAAGGCAAAGAAACAAAGCTCTCCAAAATTTTTCAAGTGGTCAGGTAAGAGTTTTAGTAGCAACAGATATTGCAGCTAGAGGAATTGATATAAAAGGTATTACTCATGTCATTAACTTTGATGTTCCAAGAAATTATGATGATTATTTACATCGAGCTGGTCGAACTGGTAGACTTAACAAAAAAGGAACATCCATCATATTAGCATCACCGGATGATTTTCATAATTTACATGGAATTAAGAAGAATTTAGGACAGCGTGTTCAATTAAAACAAGCTTACTTACCAGATAAAAAGCCTGCATCTCGAAGTAGGAGAGTCTTCAAAAAACCTCAGACAATAGCGAAAGGCCGAATCACATCTTTACCATCAAGTTATAGAAAACCTACTAAGAAAATTAGGAAAAAGCCAAAATCATTCAGAAAGAAAGCAAAGCGTAAGTAATTGGTCTTATCAAATGAATTATTCAAGCGAATATATTAAAGACAAAATAATAATTATATAAAAAATGAAAATGTAATTGATTTACAACAATTAATATTGACTGAACAAAGTATTGTCAAATTACATTGGGGGCATGCCTGGGGGCATTCCGCCAGGAGCTCCACCGCCAAGATTTTTAGCGGATACGACATCATCAATTCTTAATAAAATTGTAGCAGCCTCAGATGCTGATTGAATAGCTTGTCTTTTTACACGAAGAGGTTCCATTACACCTAATTCTTTCATATCGGAAATGTCTGAAGTGTCTGGATTTATTCCAAAATTGTGTTTACCTTCATCATACGCATTATTTAGTGCACCTATCATTTCAATAGGATCCAACCCTGCATTCTCAGCTAATGTTCGTGGGATAATTTCAATTGCACTCGCAAAAGCATCAATTGCTAATTGTAATTTTGCAGGTTTATCAAGTTTAAAAGTCCTTAATTTATTAGCAATATAAAGTTCAGGTGCACCTCCACCAGCTACTAACTTTTTATCTTCAATAATATTTCTTACAACACATAAGGCATCATGAATAGATCTTTCATATTCATCAAGAACAAAATCTGTTCCTCCTCGAATTAATATTGTGATAGACTTTTTCAATGGTGTATCTTCAACAAATACCAAATCATCATCTGCAATTTTGGTTTGATATACTTTTCCAGCAGTTCCTGTGTCTTCCTTTGAAAGATCAGTCAAATTGCTAACAATTGATGCACCACTACTTTTTGCTAATTTACCAATATCTGATTTTTTAACTCTTCTAACTGCAAGAATTCCTGCGGATGCCAAGTGATGTTGAACAACATCATCAATCCCTTTTTGACAGAACACTACATTTGCTCCAGTGGCTATAATTTTATTTGCCATTTCCTTCAAAGCATCTTGTTCCCGGTCAAGGAACTTTTGAATTTGATCAGGGGTGGAAATGTTTAACTTTGCATCAAATTCAGTTTTTACTGTCTCTAATGCAATATTTAGTAATAATAAGGTAGCATTTTCGATTTTCTTTGGCATATCAACGTGAACTACTTCTTTATCCAATATTAGTCCATGCACCAAAGAGGTAGCCTGTAATGATTCACCTTCTTTTTTCACTATGCTAATATCATCAATATCGACTTTCCCATCCTCCTCAATTGTCAAAGCTGCTTCGACAACAAGTTTTGCAATTAATTCTTTTTCCCCAGAAACTATTTTTGATGACATCGAAGTTTCTGCAGTATTAAGTAATCCTTCATGATCATCAATACTAATTTCAATCGCAACTTCGTCAAGGAGTTTCAACGATTCATTCATAGCTAATCGATAACCTTCAACAATAATTGAGGGATGAATATCTAAATCAATTAGATCTTCTGCCTTCTTGAGAAGTTCTCCTGCTATAACAACAACAGTTGTAGTACCATCTCCAACTTCTTGATCTTGGGTTTTTGCCAAATCAATAATAAATTTTGAACCTGGGTGTTGAACATCAATTTCCTTGAGGATAGTTGCACCATCATTAGTAATAACAACATCTCCAAAGCCGTCAACGAGCATTTTATCCATGCCCCTTGGTCCTAATGCTGATTTTACTGCTTCAGCTATAACCTTTGCAGCTGTAATGTTATTTCTAAGTGCGTCTCGTCCTCGAGTTCTCTCAGTTCCTTCTTTAAGAATAATAATTGGTTGGCCAGTTAAAGACATATTTATTTCTCCTAGAGTATTTAAAAAGACATGATTGGAATTGTCTACGTATTGCTAATTCAAAGTTGTAATAAAAGTATTAGTTTACATATCAATCTGAATTTCATATTTTAAAAGAACATACTTTTCCTTAATATTTTTTTTCAATTTAATTAATCGATAATAGTGGGATCCGCATCACCATTTGATGACCTTATTGTGAAAGTAATTGCAACAACTAAAGAACTTAAGGCTAGAATTTGTAGATTTGAGAGGGTTTGATCAAGATGTGCATATGCAATTATTGTTCCAAGTACTGGTTCTCCCAAAGTTGCAACTGAAACATCAATTGGATCAAGTCGAGACATTGAAAAATTATATATTGCATGACCTAAAATACCAGGGAAAATTGCCAAGAGCAACCCCCATATCCAAATTGACGGTTCACTTAAATCTGATATATGTGCTGTGATAAAAATCCAAATTAAAATAAATCCTGACGCACTTAGATTAACTAGTCCAAAATATCGCCAAAGTCCTAATCTAGGTACCATTGATCTTGCTAGGATTAAATAAACAGCAAATCCAATTGCAGATCCTAATGCAAGAATTAGCCCTTCAAGCCCTTGATCACCTAATTGCGTGTTATCACTAAAAAGAAGGACAGAACCTATTATTACAAAGATTATTGCGATCCATTGATTAGTTTGAGGTTTTTGCCTGTAAATAATTATTACTAAAACAGTTAACCAAATAGGTGCAGTATTAGTTAGCGCTAAAGAAATCCCAACGGGAATATAATTTAACGATGCAAACCACCAACTGAAATGTGTTGCCAAAGAAAACCCAGCCACCAGAATTTTCAAGATATCGTTGAATTCAATTTGGGATTCTTGATTTGCCCCTCTTATCCGCGATATAAAGAAGAATGAAATGATTCCTGTTAATAATACCCTAACAAAAGCAATAGAGTAGGGATCTTTGTTTGCTTCTAGGAAAATAAATGAAGAACTTGTAACCCCAAGCACCCCACCAGCTAATATGAGACGTACTTGAGATTTATTCATGACAACAAAAAGTATACATTTTCTAAACTTGATAAATCATATGATATTATTACTTTCAGTCTACTATTGCTTCCGAGTTTAAATACTCAAATAGAGTATAAAAACCAGTGAGACTCTTATGAGAACTCTTATCAGAACTTTGCGGATACCCGTAAAACTTGATGAGAATACCAAAAATATTCTTGTCAAAACAATGGAAGAGTACTCTAAAGCTGCACAAATGGGTTTTAATTATGGTCTTTCCAATAAAACATTTTCAAGAATAAAAATTCATCACGGTATCTACAAAGATTTCAGAAAACAATCTCCTCTTAATTCTCAATTAGTGATAAATGGGAAGAACAAGGGTGTGGATGTATTACTCAGTCAAAAAAAGAGGATTATGAGAAAAAAAACTTCCAAAAAGAAGAAGAAGAAAAACAAAATAATGAAACTGCCTCAGGTGAAGTTCAACTCCATCATTCCAATAAGATATGATTACAGGTGTTCAACAATCCATTTAGAACAACGATATGTTTCATTGGCAACTATCTCTAAACGAGTAAATTTAACATTTGAAATTCCTAAATATTACAGCAAATTTATCGATTGGAAATTCAAGAGTTTTGAGCTGGTATATATTACTAAACACTTTTTCATTCATTTTGTAGTTGAGAAAACGGTATCTTCTGAATTCTTGAAATTACCCCATTCTGGTATGTTTATCGGTATAGATCGCGGTATGCGACATCTAGCAGTCAGTTCTCAAAATCAATTTTACAGCGGTTCTCGATTACGTGCTTCTAAAGATAAATATTTTAGATTAAAACGTAGTCTCCAGAAGAAAGGCACTCAATCAGCAAAGTCTAAACTAAAGGATAGCTCTGGTAGAGAAAAACGGTTTCAGAAGGATATGAATCATTGTATAACAAAAGATATTATTTCAAAAATTCCTGTAAATTCAACAATTATATTAGAAAATTTAAGTTATATTAGAAAAACTACAAAACGAAGAAAAAAGACAAGATCCAGTAGAGAATTCCATTCCTGGGCTTTCTATCAATTTCATATGTTTCTGGATTATAAAGCAGTGGAAAAAAATATAGAAGTTGTTTATGTGGACCCAGCATATACTTCACAAGAATGTTCAAGCTGTGGCTATATTCTCAAAAGTAATCGAGATGGATCTAATTTTCTTTGCAAAAAATGTAATTTTTCTTTGAATGCTGATCTTAATGCTTCTCATAATATAAAATCAAGAATGTTTGATGATAATTATCTATTACAACTTGCCCGTCGAGCTATACGCATGGTGGGTGGGGCTTCCGTCATTATCCCCAATGTAGTGTCTTAGGATAGCTACAAGAAAAAATATACTTTTTTGAATGATAGACCAAATAAACCTTTTCTATACTAATAATTATTCGAATTATTATTATAATTCAAGTAAAAATGTCATTTTAAATTCTCATTTTGTTGAATGATGCTGAATAGATAATTTATTGCTTTTGAAGAAATTAGATTAGAGGTCTAAAGCTTATTTTGCTAGATAATATTTTAAAATAACAAATTCAAGGCAAATACAACTATATCAAAAGGCTATAGTCTATGAAAGAAATTCATATCGAAATTCCTTCTAACCAAATTGAAGTTATCGAGGATTATTTTAAATCAACTAATTTAAAACCATCAGGTATGGATCTTTATGATGGTTCAAGATTATTTATTCTGAGAGTCGAAGATCATGTAACAAATAATTTACTACATGAATTAAAAGCAAGAGGTGTGGGAACAGTTTTTGGCAGTATATCAATTGTGCAACTGAGTTTGCATTTAGATTCACTAATTACAGAGAATAAAATTCAAAAATCAGCAGCAGCTAATCTTGAAGAAATTCTAGCGAATATCGAGGAAACAGCTGTCGTTTCATCGACTTACATTATACTAATTTTGTTATCTGGAGCATTAGCTGCTTTCGGATTATTATCAGACAGTATTGTAATAATAATTGGATCAATGATTGTTGCTCCATTAATGGGGCCAATCGCACTAACTTCAATTGGTGTCCTTATGCCTCAACGTGGCGTATTTCAAAAAGGACTATCTGCTGAAGGATTAGGTATATTCCTGACCATTGGAATTGCATATTTAGTCGGAATTGTTGTAGAAATAGTCGACCCTGATCAACAAATAACAGATCAAATGTTGATTAGATCTAATCCTGTGTATTTAGATGTGGTTTTTGCAGTAATTTCGGCTGTAGCGGCTGGCGTAATAATAGCCAAAGGTCAATCACTGTCTATAGTAGGGGTTGCAATTGCAGCTTCTTTGGCTCCACCAGCAGCAAATATCGGTTTGATGCTTTCATTCGGTGAAATGGGATTTGCAGAAAATTCAGCAATTTTACTGGTAATAAATGTGCTAGCCATAAATGCTTCATGTTCAATTATTTTTATTATGTACCGATTACCATCAAAAGCTGGCATTTCAAAAAGAAGAGCAACTAGAGCGCAAAAAATGAGCCAACGCTTTACTACAATAGTTATACTAGCATTCATCATATTCTCTGCTTTTCTTATAACGCAGCGAGGCCAGACCTAACGAAATTTCATTTTCTAATTCAAATCTGATAGAATTAAAATATAATACTATTCTCGAGCCTTTCTAATTTTTCGTTTTTGAACCAATTTTTTGTAAATTTGTTCAGGAGTATCACGGTAATCAATTTCGAGTTTTACTTGTGACCCAATATTCCTTCTAGTTTGAACTAGCCGAACCGGAGTATTGGCTTTTGTTAGCATAGATCTATAATTTGACAACAGCCCTCTATCTTTTCTTGTTTTTACTTCAGATTGCGATTTTTGTTTATCGCTTGATCTTTTCGCAGCCATCTTTTGAAAATTAGAAGTTGGAAGATCTGATGGAGATTTTACTTTTAATTGAGATTGTCTAAGTGATGAACGCAAATCAGTGGAAGTTGAGATTTTTCTTGAGGGTTGAGATCCGTGTTCTAATGTTGAGGCTTTAATTCCTTTATTTCGAGTTTCCCATTGTGATTTTCTTTCTTCAGAAGATTTTCTAAACCTTTTTAATTCTACCAAACGGGGATTTGAGACTATCTTTCTCTTTTTTGGTAAGGTTTTTGCTTTCTCTGTTACAGTGCGGGTATGTTTTTTTCGACTGAATAATTTATATTCGCCATCTTCTTTTTTCTTAATTTTAATTAGAGGAGATAAATGTACCTTTTTCTGATATATTCTATGTTTTGTCGATACAATATCAATTTCTCTTCTCCAATCTCCAAAAAGAGTTTCTGTTCGCCCTAGTATCAAGACACCACCCGGTCTTAGAGCATCAAAAAATTTGCGAACAATTTCCATTTGTGCATTTCGGTCAACATAAATCAGCACATTTCTACAAATTATCATATCCATATTACCTGGGTATGAATCCTTCATTAAATCATGCTGCTGAAAATTAACCATATTTCGAATAGCTCTTGAGACTTCATAATCGTCTTCATTTAATTTCTGGAAATATTTAAAAATTTCTTGTTTTTCCATTTCTGCTAAATATTGTTCACTATATATTCCATTTCTCGCCATCGATAATAATTCAGGTTTTACATCAGTAGCAGTGATATTTACCCTCATTTGCTCACCAATTGCTTCATTTGCAATAATTGCAACAGTATAGGGCTCTGCACCAACTGCACATCCTGCAGACCAAATATTAATATCAGATCTTGTTGATTTAAGAGCTAAATTCATTAACTCAGGCAATATGCGATCTTTTACTAAAACAAAAGTATCACGATTTCTGAAAAAACGAGTTACGTTTATACTTAAAGATTCTTTAACTAACTTGATTTCTTCTGGATTATTTTGAAGATGAGAAAGATATTGCTTATATGAATCTAACCTTAATCTACCTAATCTAACTTTTATTCTTCTTATGATGTAACGCTCTTTGTAAGAGGTCACCTCAATACCTGATTTGCCTAAATATTCAATGACTTGTTTTTGATATTTTTCATCCTTTATAGTTTTAATAGGGGATTGATAATCTGGTAAGGTGATATTTGAAATTCTTTTCTGGACTCTTTTCAATATGTCTGATTTTTTTGGATTATCTTTGGAGGTTTGGTCTTTTCTTGAATACAAAGTCGCACCTCTTGCAACTTTTTTTTTGTCCTCTTGATCCATTACTACATAAATTTATTCTCTACCATCTTATAAATAATCTTAAAATGAAATTGAAATTATTAGGTTTTTGGATTAACATAAGTCAATAATTGAAATCTCGATCAAAAAACTATAGATTTATGTAAGAAATAAATTTACAACTTTATTAATAAATGTCCTAGATTTTTATGAACTTCAATGCTCTATTTTGGATATTATATGTCGGTAAAAACTCCATAACTTTATATACTCCTTTGTACTTTTAAGCATATTGAGTATCAAATTTGATACTTATTAGGTGGAAAATTCCACCTTTGTAACTATATTCGGATTATATCCGAGCATCCATTGAAATTATTACGATAATTCAAAGGATACGAAAACAAATGAGTGTTATAGAACTTCAACAGAGCTACGACATAACAGGTCCGTTAAACGCACCTGAAACGAGCTTATGCAGCTCGTGTCAAGTAAAAGGCAAAAGTTTCTTATGCCTTGTAATCAAGAGGGCTCAATATCCTCTTGTAAATCACTGTAACGAATATCAGCCCACAAAATAAATACGAAAAATTTAAAATAAAATCAATTAACAAATCCAATTCATAATTTAGATTATATTATATGAATTTTGAAAGATCTTCATCATCATCTGAATCATCATAGAACGGATCTTTATTGAATTTTGGTGAAAATAAGTCAAAATCGTCATTCGTGGATCCTTTTTGTGTTTTTAATTTATTTTTATCTCTTCGAATTAGATGTTCTTTTAATTCCAAAGCATTTTTGTTTAGAGGTTCAGTAGGTATGGATTCCTCAAGTAATATTTGCAAAATTTCTACAACCTTTTTTGCAGCCAAATAATCTGGAATTGTCGCGATACAATTAGACAATATTCCAAATGATGAGATACCATATCTTTTTGCTTCCATTAATGATAATGCAACTGAGCCATACACTGCACCTTGTGGTAAGACAGTAACATCTTTTTCTTCTATATACTGTTGAGTAATTGAATCTGAAGCAACAACGGAATATCTTAGATCAGTCGCATCTGAGGGTCTTCCTGTTGGCAGAGCACCTATTACAACGATAGAAGAGGGATCGATAGAATTATACCAAATGAATAATGATTCAATAAATTCATTAAGATTATCCTGTGATATTCCTATTTCAGATAAAATTAGTAAATATTCGTTGTTCTCAAAAATTCGAATAGGCCTTTGGATAATGCCATTTCTAACTATCCCAACTGCTGGTATTAGTGGTGAAGAAATGTAACCTTTTTCTTTCAAATCAAGTTTTTCAATCAGGTGATGAGCAACAATTGAGGCAACTAGGCCACTTCCAGTGAATGCTTGAATAATTATTTTATTTTCTGCAAGGATTTCATAATTTTCAACTATCTGGATACTTGTTTCTTCACTCATGTATTAACAATCTTATTTTCTCATTGTGAAATATAAAACTAACAGAATAGGAAATAATAGACTAGTAATCTTATTGAATAAATTGTACTATTCTTTACGAATTATTAATTCAGTACTACCAGGGCCAGTAGAAATGTATTTTACGTGAACACCTGTATAATTTTCAATTTCCAGTATAAATTTATTAGCTTCTGGAGTTATATCAGTAATATGGGTTTTTCCTTTCATGTCTGGAAAAAGTATATCTAATTTTGTCAATGCAATCGTCGTTGCACCATTAATCCTTACTGCTTTTCTTGCGAGTTTGAAATTAAATGGAGCTGCTCTTCTAAGCCTGCCAGTAACAGTACCAAATTCTTGCCATCCTTTTTTCTCGATTTCATCAGCGTGTAATTCCCCTTCAAGATCACCTGTTCCAACTCTTGTAGTGAATGATTTAAAAACAACAATCACTTCAGTACATCGTGTGGGACCCACACCTATATCTGAAAGAGCTGCGGATGCGGA
>MDVR01000063.1 GCA_001940725.1 Candidatus Heimdallarchaeota archaeon LC_2
AACATCAACTGGAGTACTCAATCCTTTAGCAGAAATATCAAAAATTGTACATAATAATGGTGCATTGCTTATGGCAGATTGTATCACCTCTGCAGGCGGTGATTTGGTTGAGATGGATAAATGGGGTATTGATTTTTTTATTTCAGGCAGTCAAAAATGTTATGGACTACCACCAGGACTAGCTTTTATTGCTTTTAGTGAAAAAGCTGAAGACGTAATGAGAAACAGAAATCTTAATCAAGATTTTTATTCAGATTTAATAATGTCATCTGATGTTAACTTGGGAATAACACCATTCACACCACCCGTTGGACTAATTTATGGTCTTCAAGAAACCTTAAGTATAATTCTTGAAGAAGGCATGGAGAAAAGAATTGCAAGACATAGGAAAATGGGAATGTTATACAGAAATGCGATGACTAACTTAGGGTTAGAATTATTTGCTCAGGAAGGATACAGATCTAATACTGTTACGACAACAAAAGTACCTGATAATGTAAATCCAAATACTTTATCCAAATCTGCGCTTGAATTAGGGATTATGATAGCTGGGGGGCAAGGAAGTATGAAAGGTAAAATATTTCGTGTTGGTCACATGAATATGGTTGGTCCTCGTGAATTACTTACAATCGTTGGAGTAATAGAAATTGCCTTAAAACAGGCAGGTGCGTCAATCCAATTAGGTGATGGCGTTAGAATAATTCAAGAAGGATTAATAGGAAAATAAAATAATGAAAATCTGGCTGGAAGCACTTACTGGTAAACAATCACTTCTAATGCATCATTTAGGAACTAAGCTTGAAGAGGAGGGTCACGAAATTTTCATCACAACGAGACCTTATTCAATTGATCGATCTAACTCAAATCTTGATAGGTTGGGTAGAAATTACACATCTATTGGAAAATATGGTGGAGCAAAATTAATGAATAAATTAATTGAAGGGTCGAAACGAATCATTGAACTAGCCACTTTAATTGATAAATTAAAACCAGAGTTATTAATTTCTTTTCCATCACCAGATGCATTTAGAACAGCATTTGGTCTGGGCATCAAGTCAATTCAAATAAATGATTCTCCCCATTCAATTGCCCCAGGAAAACTAACAATTTCATTATCAAATGCTTTAGTTTATTCTGATGCAATTGATTCGTCTGAATTTGAAAAATTGGGTAAAACAAAGCACTTTACATTTCATGGAGTTGATGAAGTTTTATGGATTAAGAATTTTATCCCAAATGAAGCTGTATTGAACAAATTAGGAATTGAAAAAAACAGATATTTAGTTGTTCGTTGTGAAGAAAGCAAGGCAGGTTATTTTCAGAGGTTGTATCCAGAATTCACACCAGGGGATACTATAGTTACTCAAATTGTTGATGATCTTGAAACCCAGAATATTGATTTGAAAATAGTTGCTTTCCCTCGATATCCTGAACAGGAAGAACAATTGATTGCAAAGAATGTAATCATCCCAAGCAGATCTGTTGATACACTTTCACTATTTTATTTTGCAAAGGCAGTTATAACAGGTGGAGGTACTATGGGGAGAGAGGCTGCATTATTAGGAACACCCACACTGTACACATTTCCACTTGAGTTACCAGTTAGCTATTTTGTTTCAAATTTAGGCTTTCCTTTAATCCATTGTCCCAATCATAATAAGATATTGGAGGAGATTATTAAGTTAATTAAATCACCTAAAATGGATGAAGAAAAAAGACAAGTATTAATTGATCAGATTGAAACCCCATACATAGGCTTACAGAAAGCCATCAGTGACCTAGGAAACGATTTATGATTTCTGATATATACCTTATCTCAATTTTTGCTATTTTAGGTTTTATAGCCACATATCTTCTAACACCAAAATTTGGAAATTTTATGATGTCAAAAGGAAAATTTGGAAAAGATGTTCATAAAAAAGACTTACCCGAGATACCAGAGGCTGGAGGAATTAGTTTCATGCTCGTCTACTTAGTATTACTCTTTATTGGGATATATATAGCTCCAACTCAATTAGCCCGTTATAGAATGACTATAATATTATTCATTTTATTTTTAGTAACATTGCTAGGTCTATATGATGATTTTTATCGTTTATCTGCACTTGCAAAACCTGGAATACTTGTAATTTTATCATTACCGATAGTTTTGTTCAATGAATATAACGGAATTCAAATCGCAAATCCAAGTCCAGCATTACCTTTTGTGGGATATACGAGATTAGATATTGTCTATTGGGGACTTGCAATTTTTGTTGTCGCGATTCCCAGTAATGCATCTAATATGCTTGATGTAATGAATGGAGTTATGGCAGGTTCAGGAATTTTAATATCATTAACTGCATTTATTGTAACATACATAATCCCTCTGTCGGAATCAGCTATATTTGTGGCAAGATATACATCTTTAACATTAGCTGCTGTTCTCTTTGGATTTTGGATATTTAATAAATATCCTGCAAGAATTTTTGCAGGTGACACTGGTAGTCTTGGAGCTGGAGCTGCGATAGGATTAATTGCAATTTACGGTGAAATCGAATTTGTATTGATTGTTGCCCTTCTGGTTCATATTATGAATAGTTTTTCTATTTTAAGTTCATTAAAAGGATTAAAAGATCGTCATAATATTCGAGAAAGACCTGTGTGGGTAGAGGATGGTGTTGTTTATGCCTCAAAAAATCCGAAAGCACCTATTACCCTTGTAAGATTGATCGTTGCAAGATCACCACTACCTGAAAATTTAATCATTAAAGAAATTATGAAATTAGTGATATTTAGTTGTGTTCTAGCAATTATTACTGCATATTTAATTAGAGTTGAACTATCATGATAGACAATAATTTCTTAATCAATGAAAAATCTAAGAACATTCCATTTTTGTTTACATTAACCGTTGTTTGGTTAATTCTATTATCTTTATGTGCATTAATTGGCTTACTCATAGTTCCAATTCAAAGTTCAAGTGATTCATATGTTGTCCAACTAATCTTTGGTGGTGGAAAAGTATTAATTTCTTTGACTTTCGTAATGGTATGGTTGATTGGATGGTATCGAGCAATGAACTTTCTATTACTTTTTCAGTTCTATGTATCTGATCTTAATTCCGTTCCCAAAGAAAATTAAAATTACCACAAAATACATCAACTATACCTGAATTTGTTGAATACTGTGGTTTATAAATACGGCGCGTTTTTCCTGAATCATTTTCTTCGCTTGCCCAAATAATAAAAATCATCGAAGTTCGATCAACTATTGTACCTCGGCTCATTATACTTCGAGGTGGGATAGATTTTACCTTAATACCCATCTCTATCATTTCTGCTAATTTATCATCAATCTCAGAATTTGTTTGCATCAGGATTTTTACTTCACAACCTCTATTAATTGCATTTCTAATATCATCTCGTACTATATCATACCAGCTAAAAATATGGGAGAAAATCAATATTTCTTCTTTTGCAGAATTTATTAAATTTTTTGTAAATTCTTCGGCATCTGTGAGATTACTAAATTGAGATATTAATTCACCAGGTAAGATGTCAAAGTGACTCTTTAGGTAAAGAGGTTCTACCAACTCAAGTAATGTGGCACCATCATTGTTTAATTGTGTAATTCTATCAGAAAAATCACTTTTTGCTCTCTGAATATATTGGGTGATTGCTTCCTGTGGATGTTTGGCATTGTAAACCCGAGGCCGAGAATTGGATATTTCAACAAAATGCTTTGAAGAAAGTGAATCTAATGCCTCATAAACTCGAGAGGGTCGCATATCGAATCTTTTAGCGATATCATCTGCCGTTGACGCCCCATTTATGTATAAATCACGTATGACATGTTTTTCATATTTGGACAAACCAAAATTTCCAAGCAAAGCATCAATTTCAGACATGTTATTATTTGTATGCACAAACCATTACTTATAGCTATTCTGATCTTCAGTCCTTTAAATACCTAGCTGACAATTCATAACTAATACAATCCAAGGATTGTACAAATTGAACTTACTACCTTTGGAACTAAAGGTGTAAGAGGATTGGGTAAGCATCCACCTGTAACTTCTTTTGATCAATGAAAGGAGACCGGAAAAGTTGGAAAACTACCGAAACGTCATAATGACGGTCCTACCCTGTTTTTAGTATGAAAAATCAAAGCTACAGGAACGCTGGTACTCACTCCACGAACTGAAAATGGTCTGCCAGTGGTTAAATATCACGGAAACGCTGCCTTTGATGACCCCTGTAGGGATAGAAGCAGAAGGACGCACCGTTTTTGATATAAGAACAGAACCTAATTGAATATGTTCTTTCAACTTGAAAGAAAGTATGATGGTGACATCAGATTTAGGGTTGCAGAACGTGATTTGTTATATACTGATCGAGTGTATATATCAAAAAAGATCATATACCTATACTCAAAATACTTTATTTTTATTTAATTGAACTATATTTTGGTTGTTAAATGTATGAAAATCCCGCATTACTAATTTATGATTTTTATCTTTATATTTTTAAATAATCAACCGCAAATAAAATTGTGTCAGTATTAAGTAGAAAATCTCTTCCAGAATCACAAGACCTCGTTATAGGTGTAGTTTCAAAAATTCAAAGACATGGAGTCTACATTACACTCAAGGAATTTGACAATCTAATAGGTTATTGTCATATAAGTGAAGTAGCAGGTGCTTGGATAAGAAATATCAGAAATTTTGTTCGACTTGATCAAACTGTGGTCGCTAAAGTATTGCGAGTGCAAGAAGATACAGGTCAGGTAGACATTAGCCTGAAAAGAGTTTCTGATGGTCAAAAGCGTGAAAAAAGTTTACAATACAAACGCCAAAACGCATCCTTAGCCATGATTAAGATAATTGGTGAAAAATCAAATTTAGCTGCATTGGAAGTTCGAGAGATCATTGAAGATCAATTCACTGAATTTTTTGGGAGTTTATATGATGGGTTTGAAGAAATTGTTGCTGTAGGTCTTGAGAGTATAAGTGATTTCACCATTGATGATGAATTAAAAAATATTATACTTGAAGTTGCTGAAGCTAGTATACAAATAACTACTGTTACTTTTACAATCAATTTAAGAATACGATCTTATGCTTCTGATGGGATAGTTCATATTAGAAAATTGTTAGAAGTAGCCCAAAAGGCAGCTGACGAATTCCCAGATGTAAAAAATGAAATTACCACAATTGGTGCGCCAACATATAGAATATACCTAGAAGGATTGTCATATCCAGAAATTGATGATGTGTATCATCATATCCAAGAAAAATTAGAAAATGTAAGTAAAGATCTAGATGTTGAATATTTATTGGAGAAAGAGGGAAATAAATAAGTGAAATCTTTATTTTGTTGTAGCAATTATCATTATACTTTGCAAAATAAAAATTGTTCGAAATGTGGAAATGAGGTGAAACATCCATATCCCGCCCGGTTTTCAATTGAAAAAGAAAGGAAATATAGATACTTGGTTCGTAAAATAATTAAGGAATAATTATTTTCTCTGTTCTCAGAATTAGTACCTTATTGACCTTTTGTCTTTGTTTATGCCATGAATACGATTGTGCTAACGGGAATTCATCAAGATATGATTCCAAAACTTGTATATTATGCTTTTCCAGTATTTTAGGCAAATTTTTTATGTTACCTGGTGACCCATCTACGATAGAATAGACAATTGAAGCTAGAGTGTGGGCTTTTGTAATGAAATCGATATCTCGATATTTTTTTTGCTGAATTCCAAATGGTGGATTAATTATTGCAGTATCATAAATTTCATCCGATTCATAATTAAGGGCATTAGCAATAATAACATCTACAATTAAATCATTTATTAAGATGTTTTCCTCCATTATTTTGGCTGCATCTTGATCAATTTCAATTGCCGTAACGGTAGCTCCACAAACTGAAGCAGCGATTGATAATATTCCAGTTCCCGCACAAAGTTCTATTATTTTTTTGTCTTGAATATCTCCTAGTTCAATTGCCCGGGTTATTAAATTTGCAGCTACTCGCGATGGTGTTGAATATTGTTCTAGATTTATTTTTGGTGAAGCAAAACCTTTGACAGATCTTGAAAGCAAGATTTCCAAATTCTTACGATTCATTAGTACCAGCTTTGTTACATTTATCCCAATGTGGATGCCCTTCTAATACAGTTTTTGAGATCCCTCTAAAAGTTCCGACTATTGCATTTCCTTCTCTTTCGGTTACAAAGGACCTTCCAAGAACGTTACGAAATACTTTTCGTATTCCATCAAAATTTTCTTCTTTTATCCAACTGTGTGGGAGAATTTCATCTAAGTATTCAAAAATCACTCTTCGTTTCTCTTGAGAAATGATTTCGTGTAAAGGCTGATCTTCCTTATTTACCGATTTTCCTTTAATTTGTTCTCTTGACAGTTCCCACAAAGCAATTGAAGCAGCATGAGAAATATTCAACACTTGGTTTTCACCAGGCATTGGAATATGACAGAGAAAGTCACACGTATCTAATTCTTCATTTGATAAGCCATAATCTTCTCTCCCAAGAACGATACCTATGGTACCTGAATAAGTAGAGACATTAGTGGGTATGTCTTTTACCGATATTGAAGATCTAGATAAATTATTATAACCGCCAATTCTAGCTGACAAACCAATTAAAGTTTCAACGTGTGATTTAGTTTCGTCCAAATTATTTACAATTATTAGGTTATCCAAATATGGCCTCCCCCAAGTTGCACGTTGATATGCTTCATCATCGATATCACATTCAGGAGCAACAGCTATTAATTTGGAAACTCCATAATTACTACAAAGTCGAGCAAGAGCTCCCAAATTACCTGAGTGTTTAATACCGACAACAATTATAGACAATTTCATTTTAGAAAAGCTTCCTTGTAAGAAGAACCAACCATATAGTTTCAAATCCTAGTTTTTTATCATCAATTATCTTAATTTCCCATTTGGGAACTAATTTAGCAAATTCATCAAGCGCGACAGATAAGGATGATATGATTGTTATTATCTTAGTTGTATATGATTTTACATACTCAATAAATCTAATTGTCTTTTCTATACCGATTTTTCCACCAACCAGAGCGTTTAAATCATTTATCGATAAATATTCATCAAATTCATCTTCTGGTAAATAAGGAGGATTGAAAATAATTTCATCAAATTTTATTCCTTTTCTAAATGCTGAAGTTAAATCTGAACATATCAATAGTAAATTATCTAAATTATTTTTTTTCATATTTCTTAATGTCAAACAAACTGCCTCATAGCTGATATCTACAGCGATATAATGTTTTTGGGGAAATTTATGTAAATAAGATAATGAAATTACCCCACTCCCACATCCTATTTCTAATACAGTTTGAATTCTATCCCTAGAAAAAGACTCAATATTATCTATTATCAAATAACTATCTTCTCGAGGTTCGTAAACTTGATCATCTGATATAATTTCTAAAGATTCTTGTCTGATATTTGTCGCCAATTTATTCCCAGTCTAAGGATATTTATTTTAATCGATTTGAATTAAAAATGAGAATCAAATTGTATCCCAAAAATTCTGTTAATTCAAATTATACTGCGATTGGCCAAGCATTAACAATTTTAAGATAGGTCAGTAACTCGTCGATTTCAATAGCGTTTAATTCGAACACCCGCTTGCTTTTATTTGGTGCTTCATCCCAAATTGAATTTGTTGGAAACTTACGCTTGAGGAAACCTCTTAATACAGCGCGTAAAGTTCTTCTTCGTAATGTAAACAAATTCCTAGTTAATAACTCGACTTCTTCATGACTATTCGATAATTTAATCGGTTTAATGAAAAATTCAACTACAGATGAAATTACTTTTGGTTTAGGAAAAAATGCATCCGGGTTGATATCAAATAGTTTCTTAGGAATTGCATGTAATTGACATAGTACACTTAATCGACTGTAATTCCGATCTCCAGGTTTTGCCACACATCGGTCCGCTACTTCTTTTTGCAGCATAAGTATTGCATGGGGACTATTAGTATGAAATATTTTCGCAAGTATAGGGGTTGAAATTGAAAATGGAAGATTAGCAATTACTTTATCATGTCCGGGAAAATCTATTTTCAATGCATCCCCTTCAATAACATGAACTTCTGGAAAGGTATTTTGAAGGTATTTTGCAAGTTTTTTCTCCTTCTCAATAACAGTGATTTTTGCTCCAGTTTTGATTAACGATCTTGTTAATATTCCAACACCACCACCTATTTCAATAATTTTATGATTTTCTTCTATATTGGCTTTTTTAATGATTTTTGTAATTATTGAATTTCTTACTAAGAAATTTTGTCCCATTGATTTTGATGCTCTAAGATTCAATTCAGAAAGAGTTGATAAAGTATGTTTTTTCCAATCAAGCATCTAATTTCCCTTATGATCTCGGTTGAGCTCGAGTAAATAAACGGTGTTTTATATCCTCAGTAGTTATTTCTTCAATTATACGTTCTTTTATTAATGCTCGAATATCCTTAACTTTGGTTCTTTCCTCAAATTCCTCAAATGATGAGAAGGGCAATATTTTTCGTTCATCTAAAATGTTGGTTAAAGATTTAGGACCAATTCCCTTTAGTAAATGAAGGGAATGTTGTCTTAAACTTATTGGAGAAGCTTTATTGAGAAAACTCATAAATCTTTGACTCTGAGTTTCCAATATTTTTTCAATAGCTATTGGTAATTGTAACTCAGCAATTTTAGTGAGGTTTTCATATGTACCTCTTCCAATGATTGTTTTAATCTGGTTTCTTTCCTCTTTACTTAATGCAATTATATCTTGAAGCATGATTGCATTCTCATCTTCAGGAATTATCTCCAGAATTGTAAACCAATATTGCCCTAGAGCTGCAACTATCGGTTCACCACGATATTTATCTCGTCTACGATTTCTATCAGCTGGAATTACATCTAATACAATTGCGTATTCTTCATATTTCTTAGTTATTCGAGGCGATGGTCTTCTCCTCTCGGTTGAGCTCGAGTAAATAAACGGTGTTTTATATCCTCAGTAGTTATTTCTTCAATTATACGTTCTTTTATTAATGCTCGAATATCCTTAACTTTGGTTCTTTCCTCAAATTCCTCAAATGATGAGAAGGGCAATATTTTTCGTTCATCTAAAATGTTGGTTAAAGATTTAGGACCAATTCCCTTTAGTAAATGAAGGGAATGTTGTCTTAAACTTATTGGAGAAGCTTTATTGAGAAAACTCATAAATCTTTGACTCTGAGTTTCCAATATTTTTTCAATAGCTATTGGTAATTGTAACTCAGCAATTTTAGTGAGGTTTTCATATGTACCTCTTCCAATGATTGTTTTAATCTGGTTTCTTTCCTCTTTACTTAATGCAATTATATCTTGAAGCATGATTGCATTCTCATCTTCAGGAATTATCTCCAGAATTGTAAACCAATATTGCCCTAGAGCTGCAACTATCGGTTCACCACGATATTTATCTCGTCTACGATTTCTATCAGCTGGAATTACATCTAATACAATTGCGTATTCTTCATATTTCTTAGTTATTCGAGGCGATGGTCTTCTCCTCTCTCTATAATTACTCCTTCTATCACTTGTTCTAGAATTAGACATTATTAATCACCATTAAGATATTGCAGTAATCCATTTAGCTTGAATAAAGGTGGGATGAAATTTATGATTTGATTTAGCGCAAATCCTTTGGAATCTGACTCTCATCAACTTCTTTTTCTTCTTCAGCTTCTTCAGCTTGTACTAGTTTATCTAAATCAATATATTTTTCTTTTTCATCAAGAAGTTTGATATTGCTTAATTCATTTAGAATTTCCTCAATTGTCTCTGTTTCCATTGAGATTGCATCTTTTCCTAGTAATTGTCGAATTTCATCAATTGTATCCGGCATGTAGTTTGCAAGAGTGATGGCTCCATTGTTAGATAATCGATATTTCTCAATAAATATATCGATTAATTTTTTCGCATCTACATCTGTAATTCTTGCTACTATTTGAGCATGCTCCAAAGCTATTCTTTGCATATATGATAATTCTTCTTCTTTAGAACGATCAAGGAGTAGTTTTTTTACTTCAGGAAGGGAAATTGGATCGGATCGGTAAATTTCTTTAGGCAAATTTGATCACGTTTTATGTAGATTTTGATATTCTGACATGCTCGGGTCTAGAAATGATGATTTTATCCATTCGACCAACTTTTAGTGATATTACAAATGATTGACCTCTTTGTTCAACAACAGTTCCTGACATTCCATTATATCTTCGGTGTGGTCTTCCTTTTTGAATTGATGAATTCAATAGTATATCCACTTTTTCTCCAACATGAACTGGCTCCAAAAGATATCGCAGGGACTTAAGTCCTCGTTTTCGGGATTGTTTTCGGAATAGCTTCCTAGTTCTGTTGTTGAAACCTTTTGATTTTACCATCTTTAATCTACAATACCATTAAATTTTTTATCTCTTTTAATAATTATTAAATCGATCAAGTTAACTTAATGTAAATAGTCCTTTATCGTCAACATATAAAACATCTAACTCAATACATTTCACCGGCTGATTTAGGAAATTTGAAATGCTTGGTACGGTTCTGCCTTCATCTCCAGAAATAAATTCCTTAATATATGCCCCCCCTTGTGCTTCAATTTCAAGGATTATTTGATTTTTATTTTCTGAATTAGGAGTGATCTGAAAATTGTAAATGGCTTTCTCTCTGACTTTATCAGCACGTCGGTGACTAACCCTTACTGGTGTTTGTTGTTGCAAAATTATCTTGTTTCCGCCAATTTTTGTTAATGATAAGATGTCTTCATCATTTATCGGGTTTTGTAGTTCTACAAGAGCGCGGTATTTCTTCTTACTATCAGGAGAACTATTTTTTAATAACACAACAACTGATTTCGTACTCAATTGTAGATGCTGAATTTGAACTTTATCTGAGAAATTTATTTCTGATTGTAATTTTTTCAAATCGAATGTTCTGACCATTGGTTGTTTTAATTCTAAAACAAAAGGTCTTCCAGTTCCCAACATCAAAGCATCAATGTCCTCTCTACCAGCACCATGGAAACTAGATCCCAGTGATTTGGAAGCCTCGATAAATGGTTTGGCAACAATAGTTTCTACTGTAAAGGGATATTGCTGGCCAGTAAAATTGCATTCTTCACATTTTCTTCCCTTACAGGATGAACACGGCCATTTAGTCTGTGGAAGTCCACGTTTTAATTTCTGATATTTACCTAAAATGTACAATGATCTTATATCCAATTTGAATCTTGGTTTGGTTTTTACATCAATTACAATAGTCAAATCGGGATAATCTTTGTTGGTTTCTTTATTAAGATTGGTAACTATTTTAGAGGACAAAATCCTAGATATTTGTTGTTTAACTGGGAATGCTAATAAATTGTTACGAATAAAGATTGTGTCTAAAAAATCAAATTTTTTTGGTATTCTACATCCAATCATAAAATTAGAAAATTCAATATTTTTTATACGATGTTCCAATTTGTCATAGATATCAATACAAGAAGCGACGATGCCTCCACATATTTTGCAATCACCTTCTTCAGCAATAATAATCGAATTATCAAGTTGAAATTGTTGAAATTTAAATGATTCAATAAATTCATCTGGTTGAATCAAACGATATATACAGTATTTACAAGAAGGCCATTCTTTCAGGAAATTTATGTTATTTGAATTAATAAAAACATCATCCTCCAATTGTTTAGTTCCTCGAATAGATTAGCCAAGTTAGTGCTTGTTGATAATTATCAGCAGGAGTAATAATTGGTTCTAATTCACCAATATTAGAATTGATGAATAATGTTCCTTTAGAGAGCACATTTAGATCTCGGTTGATATCAGTTAATTGGGAATTATCCCGAATAAATCGAATTTCATACCATGGTTTTACTAGTTGAATTTTATTTGTCATTTCATCAACATAAACACCTGGTTGGCTTTTCCGTCTATTATTTGTTGAATATGCTATGAAGGCGTTATAAATTATTGATAGTGGAGATCGTAGTGAAGGCGCCAAATAACGAAGTTCCGAACCACTAAACTTCATGATTAAATTAGTGAAGATAATATTTAAATTGAGTTCTTTCCTAAGCCCATGACTATAGCAAAACCATGTTGTTACTATTTCACTTATCCAACTCCAAGAAGTTCTTTCATCCCGATTTAATGAGTGCCAAAATCGTTTTTCGACAGGATTAGTGTCACTGTAAATGACTAGATCCATTTTAGTAACCTTATTTTACATATCCATCATATTGAATGGTAGACCTGCTTGACCTTTTTTACCCCTTCTTTTCCCAGTTTTCATCATCTGTTTAATCCATTTTTCACTTACTTGTTTTTGCTTTACAAGCTCTCGAACTTTGTCAGATGTTACACCTGCTCCCATAGCAATACGATCTATTCTAGATCGATTTAGTTTGATTATTGCGTCTCGTTCATCATTTGTCATGGACAAAATGATATTTTGAAAATCTTTCATAGATTCTTTTGACGTAGCTAACATGTTATCATCCACGTTGTGGGATAGCCCACCAGGTAATTTATCCAATAGTTTTCGTATCCCACCAAATTTTCCCATTGACTTAAAGAGATCCAGCATATCGTTATAAGACACATTACCTTTCATCATTGCCCTAGCTCTATCTTCATCAGGCATAATTTGAGCACGTTCTACCTGGTCAATGATCCCAGTAATATCTCCTAATCCCAGAATTCTACTTGCAAATCCTTTTGGATCAAATTTCTCCAATTCAGTGATATCTTCACCGAGCCCGATGAATTTTATAGGAGCTCCTGTTGCAGCTGCTGCAGAAATTGCACCCCCACCTTTTGCTGTACCATCAAGTTTTGTTACGATGATACTACCAATGTTAGTTGTCTGGGCGAAGGCTTTGGCTTGATTAAAAGCACTTTGACCTAAAGTTCCATCAATTACAAGAATGATTTCATCAGGTTTTACTTTTTTATCAAGTTTGACCATTTCTTTGAGAAGATCTTTTTCTTCTTTGTGACGACCTGCAGTATCAACAATTATGATATTTTTTCCCGCATCCGTTAAATGTTTAATTCCCTTCGAAGCAATCTTAACAGCATTTTTTTCTTCAGGAATTCCAAAAGTTTCTACTCCAACTTTGTCTCCAAGTTGCTTTAATTGATCTAAAGCACCAGGACGCCAAGTGTCTGTACAAACTAAACCCACATTCCATCGATCATGCTTAAGAAATTTAGCTAGCTTTCCTATTGTTGTAGTTTTTCCAGAACCTTGAATACCAATCATCATTAAAATATTTACTCTTTTTTTCTGAATATCTAGAGAATAAGCAGTTCCACCCATAATACTAGTTAATTCTTCGTAAACAATATTAACCATTGCGTCTTTTCGAGAAATACCCATTGGAGGTTTTTCAGTTAAAGCTCGTTGATGCAAATTTTCTGCCATTTGGGAAGCTAGATTGAAATTTATATCTGCTTCAAGTAAAGCACGAAGAATTTCGTTTTTTAGTTCAAGAATGGCTTGTTTATCAATAGGACCTCTACTGAGAATTCTATTTACTGCACCTGAAAGTGATTTTCCTAAGCCTGATAGGACCACAATTATTGTCTGATTTACAACTATATAGGTATTTATTCTATTCTCATTTGTCAGTGATTAATTTATTGAGAGACTTCAAGTTCTAATAGATGTTTAACTACTTCTTTAACCCATTTACCGGACGACACATCTTCATGCGTTAGCAAATTTTGATAATATTTTTTCTTTCGATAGTTTTCACCATATGCTACTCTCCATTCTTTGAAATGACTTTGAATATTCTGATATGCTTTTTCATGTCGGTTACAGAAATCATGAGTACCTTCAATGTCTTTTGGCCTATGACATATTTCTATAAGACAAATTATTATGGTCATTTCTTTTTGCTCCTCTTTATTAATTTCTTTGTAGCTTTCTTGGTGGTATGCTTCGTGGACTTATCAGTTGTTTTTGTGGATGACTTTTTGGAAGTTTTCTTTGCTTTCCTCTCTTTAGCTCTTTTTTTACTCTTTTCAATCTCCTCTTGACGTTCCTTTCTTTTTGGGCATTCTGGATTTAAACAGAGAACCCATGGTCTTTGTCTTTTTTTATTTGGATCAAATATAGGAAATACACGTAATGTGGGATATCCATCAGCAGTACAGTTTGGCAAAGTAAGATCTAATTTTTCCCTTTGTGGTAAAGGATAAGTTGTATTACACTTTATTTCAGTGAAATAGTTTGAACAACCCACAAATCTTTTTCCGGAGGAAAGACTGCGAATCAGTTTTAGTTTTCCATCTTCACAGTTCATACAATCTCCAATAATTGCTTCATCTCTTCTTTGAGAGATAAGATTCAGATCTATTAACTCACCAATTTGCCTTTGATTGAACATTAGTTGATCCAACATTTGATGTAGAAGCGTGATCCCTCTAACTAC
>MDVR01000064.1 GCA_001940725.1 Candidatus Heimdallarchaeota archaeon LC_2
GATGAGCTAACTGATCCTTGTAATAGCCAAAATCATTAGGATTTTTAAGGATTAAAATTATAGTAGATCCTTTCGGAGGATGATTCAAACCTTCAACTAGTACGAGGTCCACAGGGGGTAATTTATTATAAAGCTCATCGAAATCTAACATTGTACCTCGTTTTTCTTCATTGATTAATAGAATTGTCTCGTTTGGTGCATAACAAACCGTATAAACAGATCCTGAATTTCTATGACGACGAGTATCTTTGTAAGATGGGTCAACGGTGAATTCAGCGTGGTGCATGAATTTAATCGTGAAAATTGAAATTTCGCTAATTTCAGGGATAATTTTTTCAATTAATGTTGTTTTCCCACTTCCTGAGAGCCCCATGAAAAATATTTGATTAATATTATTTTTCATAAAATCTATTCTCAGTTATAATTAAATGTATAAATTTTGTTTGTTATGACCTCTGAAATATCATTTTAGATGCATTTTAATTTGATTGAATCAATTATTATTAGAAATTATGATAGTTTTGGAAATTAATTTTTTGAAATATCCAATTCTACTTAACATGGCATTTCAGCATTTTTTCGAGCATAATAAAACCAATTAAGAAATAGGCAACTCAAATAATATGTTGCAAATCCATACATAGCGTACTCTGGAACATTTTTAGCAATCGATACCCCAAATATTAAAGGTATTATGAAAGCACCGTACGCTGCAATTGCCGATGTCCATCCTAAAACTGGCCCAGCTTGTTCTCGTTCAAAAATCATTGGAACCATTCTGAAGGTAGATCCATTACCGATACCTGTTGTAATGAACAATAATAGAAAAAGAACCAAGAAAATTGGAAAATAATCCTCTGGAGTGTCTGAGTTCTTAGATAATGATAATGTATATCCGACACCTAATGTTGAGAGGATCATTGCGATAATATCATACTGAGTCACTTTAGCACCACCCCATTTATCCGACATCCACCCACCTATCGGTCGTGCGAGAGATCCAACCAATGGACCAAGCCATGCAAATGCAAGTGGGTTAGGTGCATCAGGATTTTCAGTAGTTCCATCTGCCAGATACCCAAAGCTATCTTTGATCAATTTTGGAAATGCTGCTGAGAATCCTATGAAGGATCCAAAAGTCATTATGTATAACCAGGTCATTATCCAATTGTGTTTGTTATTGAAAATTTTAAATTGATTTTCTAAATTCTCTTGAACTTCCGGTTGAGTTCCATATCTCATCATTGCTAACGTTATCGCAACCGATATTATTACTAAGATCAAGGCAAATAAAATAAAGGAGGGTTTTCCTTGAAAATCAGTGTAGAACACCATCAGAAGTGTCACTCCGACACCTGCTGCTATAAATCCGATTAGTTCTAAATAGAAGAATTTTGAAAGTGCGTTCTTTGTATCTGACACATCATGTTGGGGCAAATTGTTCATTTTGAACCATGCTGCCAGTAGAAAAATTGCACTTAGAGGGACCCATACTAATCCTGCATTTTGGATATAAACTGTATCTGAACCATCGGAATACCCATCACCAGTAAGAAAACCAAATAATTTGACTGAAATAACAATTGGAACCAATAATTGCATGACGCTAACCCCGACATTGCCCAATCCAGCATTCAAACCCAAAGAAGTTCCCTGAACTCTTTTTGGGAAGAAAAAGCTGATGTTCGACATTGATGATGCAAATGCACCTCCTCCGACACCTGATACTGCAGCAATAATTATTAGAGTAAGAAAAGAAACATTGGGATCCTGTAATGCAATACCTAGAGCTGCCATTGGCAATAATAATAGTAGTGTAGTGGAAGCAATTACATTGCGACCTCCACTAATTGAAATCATAAAAGAGTTGGGGATTCTTAAAGTTGCTCCCGCAAGCCCTGCAACTGCAGGTAATGAATATAATATTACTTTATATTCAGTTGGTGTTAAATCCCCTAAATCTGAAAACCCAAATTGCTCTGGATCTGAATCATGGAGTGATTGAATTAAAACGATTACAACAGACCAAATAATCCATACCGCAAATCCTAACAATAGATTGGGAATTGAAATCCATAAATTTCTAGTTCCTATTGATTTACCATGCTCTTCCCAAAATTTCTCATTTTCTGGGTCCCAATATTTTAGATTAGTATCTGTTCCTGGGCTAGAAGATTGTGTTTGTTTTGTGTCTCCATTGTCTGCCATTTTATACCACATTAATTGGTTTCTTTATATGGATACAACCTCTGAATTTGAATATTTTGGTTAATTAAAGTCGTAGTCCAAAATCAATTATTCGACCGATTGAGCAATACTATATTAAATATATTATTTTAAAATCGAGTTGCGTAATTATTTTTTTTACAATAAAACAACATGTTTGATAAATATATCATAGATCCAAAATGCTCAGTTTTCAAAATTAATATAAATTTACCCTGTTTTACTTAAGAAGTTTACATAAGGCAATCTAGTAAAAAAGTAAAATATTATTATCGTAAAATATGTCTTCTAGTATTGCAAAACCTGAGGGCTGTAAATATATAATTCAAGCCGAATTACTATATTTAATATATTGATATTATATACTTTCGAGCAAATATTTTTAATTCCAAAGAACATAGATGCATTTAGATATGTTTGATACGTCATCTGAAAAAGTTGTTACAATTCTTGGAGGTTTAGGTGTGCTATTTGTTGGAAGCGCTGCGTGGCTTATTGATAAGCCATCAATTGACAATAATGAGATTATTGCCTTGGTGAATATTTTTAACCATTTTATTCTCATTGTCATAGCCCTCCCATTTATGCTTAAAACATTATTTGAACAAGAAACTACATCAAAAGCTTATATTTTATTATTGAATATCTTTAGCCTTCTGAACGCCTTCTTTCTTATCCTCATTGCTTTTCAGCTACCCAGTAACCAATTATTTTTCAATCAAATTAATGATTTTTTCATTTTTCTCCTCATGGCACTCGGGGAGGTCATTCCGATCTATTTAACGGTTTACCAAAGAAGAAATAATGCCTTAACGTTGATTTAATATAATCCCTATATATTTTTTATTTAATTGTAATAATAATTTAATTTATTATTTTAGTTTCCATATGTTTTTTCTTAATTGGCTATACATAGATTGCTTTTTCTAATGTTTACTAATACCACCAGAACCCGTAAAGGTCAAGTATAATGCGAATATTGTTAAGGCAATCGCCATGAACATCTCAAAATATAATATCGCAACTCCATATCGATACCATGGCTCGTATTCTGTTATTTTTTCGTTGTCAGTTGTCATACTTATTCATCAATTGCTCCTGTTGCGGTTGTACCGATCTCATCATGTAACCAGTATTCTTTGCTACCTATTCCGTGTTCTTCAGGATGATCATCATATCGCATTGCCCAGACGAAAAATAACATGATTGGGAGAAATACAATTATGGCTGCAATTGCATAACCAACATGTAAGTTTGCTAAGACAGTAGCTCCAAAGATAAACGGATAAATAATCCCAAATGAGGTTGAAACTCCTCCAATAAATCCAGTGGCAGTTCCTGTTCTTCCTTTAAACATTAGAGGAACAATGGCAAACGTGGCTCCTGTTCCGAAACTAATTGTGATTCCAAAAATTGCAAGTACTATGACAGAAAAAGGTAAGCTACCAACAAGACCTGCAATGGTTAGTGAAATCATTGTTATCGTAATACATATCATCGCAGTCATTAACCAATGGACCCTAGGTGAATAAGGAAGAGCTTTTGATATCATAGGATATGGCATCCATCGCCGCCGTTGAAATAGATCCGACATGTATCCCGAAAATGGTCTGAATAGAGAAGCATTAAATGACTGAACTGCAGCAAAAGTGCCTACTGCAATCTGCACGTCTTCATCCGATTTATATCCAAGATTATTGATTTGTTTCGCAAATGCAGTGTCATAATAATTTGGCAACCATGAATTCATTGCAATTTCCAGTCCGAAACTCATTGCATAAGCAAGCATTAGTGCAATTGCTGGCCATCTAGTCCAAACAAATACTGTTCCCTTGAAAGTTGCAGTCTTCTTTGAATTTTTAGCAGTCTCCTCATCCTTGGCTGAAACACCATAAACAAAATATATTACTGCAAGTACAATAGATACAATTCCAAGATGTAAAAACGCGTCTGTGTAGTTTGATTTATATATTCTTGGTAGTAGAAAAGCTCCTACCCCAGCTCCTGCATTTCCCGTTCCAGCGTATAATCCAATAGCTGTACCCATTTCATTATCTTCAAACCATTGAGCTACATGTTGGATTCCAACAACAAATGAAACTCCTGCTGTAGCAACAATAATTCGCGTAAAAAATAGAAATTCATAACTTGTTGCAAATGAAGAAATTATGCTAAATACACCACAATATGCGAGAATGATTGTAAATGTATTTCTTGCTCCGATTTTGTCAGAAGCCCATCCTGCTATTATTCGGCCAATAGGGGCTAACCAAATAGCAGAACTAGCTAAAATAACCATTTCACTTGTAGACAAATTATATTCAGTTTTAATACTTGGACTGAAAGCAGCAGTGGCAAACCACATTAAGAAGCACCAGAAAAATCCAGTTGCAGCTAAAATTAGTTGACCAATTTTTTTTGCCATTTAATTATCCTCGATATAAAAATTGGTGCGATTATTGATAATTTCTTCCACCTTATTGATCTCATGCAAGTGTGATATGTCCTGTAGATGCAATATTATGAGTCGATTTTTCATTTTGAACCTTCATGAATAATTTATCTATCTATTCATTTATCCCAGTGCCAATCACGAGTATATGGCTCTCGATTCCAAATAACAACTTGATAAGATCTCCACATATAACGGAATGGATAACTAAGCATATGCATTAGACGTGTGAAAGGAAAAATGGCAATTATTAATAATCCATTTGCAAAATGAAATTTTAATGCCCATGGAAATTGAGTCATCGTTCCAATATCTGGATCAAATGCAAGTAATGATCTTAACCATCCCCCAATATCTGAGACGAACCAAGACGAAGCATATACAACATCTCCTCCCGGGGGGTCATAATAAGCGCGCCAAAATGCGATATAAAGTCCAAAAACGGCTTGGGTCAAAATAAGAATAATAATAAACCAATCTAATGTTGTTGTTACTGTTCTTAGTCTTGGATTAATTACTCTCCGACCCAATAATGCTATAAGACCAATAATCAATGCTGTAGCAAGTACCCAGCCAGACCATTCCCAATATTTTCTGTTATTACTAGTCACAATTTTGTCAAAAAAGGTTGGTGTAAATATTCCCAAAAAGTGCATTGTCAGGATAAGAATTATTCCCCAATGAAAAGCAATGGAACCAATAACCAATGTAGTTTTATTGCCTAAAAACTGAGAAGATTGACTGGACATTGAGTATTTATCGTTATAAAATCGATAAAATGTGCCAAACACAAATAGAGTTATTGCAATGTATGGAAAAATCCCGAATAATAAATAATCAAGCATTTTTGTTTTCTCCTTTTGAAATCCATTGATCTATGTATGTTGGACCATCGCTCTGTGTGCTTTTTGATTCGATAACATTAAGTTTTACAGTATTGTAATTACCAGTACTCGGATAAATCACAGCAATCCCTTCTAATTTATCTAGGAACTTACGAAGAGAATTAAATAAATAGTAGTAAGCATTTGATGATTTGGGATTATCTGGTTTTTCTTCAGGGTCAGTTCCAGTCCAGATTACAATATTTAACATAGGTCTAATAGCATCATTAACCAATTCTTTTGCTAGATCTGATGATATATTTTTTGACAAAAATGTTAACAATACTGCTATATGATCTGGAAGTTCACTGCCATAATCAAAACTATACAATTCTAGACGTGTCTTTAGTTCTGAAAGAAAAATACTCCTCATATAACTCTCTCCAAAAAGATGATAACCCACATATGGTGCAATAGTCGGATTGAGCTCAAATATGCCAGTGTAGGATTCTTCTAGGTAACCAATATCGTGTTTTCTAATATAATTTTGGAAAAATTCTAAGTCTTTTTCTCCTTCACTATTGATCGCCTTCATATTTTTTCGAGCAATTTCACAGCTACGATTGATATGCATTTTCTCGGTGGGATAACTGAATAAAGTTGCGAAATTTGATAGGATCTCGGCTTGAGTTTCTTGTACTCGCATTTTACCATCTCCTATCTGGCTTTTCTTTAAATCCAAAACCAGCTTCTTGTTTGTGGACATGCGGGTCTTTTAATTGTTCAATGCTGCGTTCTCGAGCCAATGGGGGTATGACAAATCTTTCTTCATAAGTAGGTTTAGAAGATAGATGGAATATATCATTAGCTTCAGCTGCATTTGTTTTTCCTTTTTCCAAAATTTCCTGGATCTCAGTTTCTGTTAACCTACCTTTCGTAGTTACACTTGAACGATATTGTCTTACAGCTATTAATTTTTCGAATACTTCCTTGAGAAGATCTTCATTACCTGCTGTAAAGAGATTAGCCATGAATTTAATTGGTAATCGAGCTTTTTCCAATACACTGAAATGAGGATTAGTACCTTCATCTTCAGCATCTGCAACATTATAAACTCCATTATCATTTCTTCCAATAATAGGTAATAATGGTGGAACATAGAATAACATAGGCATGGTTCTAAATTCTGGATGAAGGGGTAATGCAATTTTCCATTTCTTAACAAATTTGTAAACAGGAGAGTTTTGTGCTGCTTCAAGCATTCCTGGTGAAATTCGATTTCGTTTGCATGCTTCAATTACCTCAGGATCAAATGGATCTTTTATTATAGCTCTTTGAGCTTCGACTAGGTCCATATCTTCAACTTTAACTGCATCTTTAACTTCATCAGCATCATAAAGTAAAACTCCCATATATCTGATTCTACCAACACAAGAGTGAAAGCATGCCGGAGCTTGTCCTGTTTCAAGACGTGGAAAACATAAAATACATTTTTCTGATTTTCCAGAACCCCAATTGTAGTATACTTTCTTGTAAGGGCAACCGGTAATACACATTCGCCAGGCTCGACATTTTTCTTGACTAACCAAGACAATCCCATCTTCACCTCGTTTGTAAATCGCCCCTTGGGGACAAGCAGCAACACATCCTGCATTGGTACAATGATTACAAATCCTAGGTAGGTAGAAGAAAACAAGTCTTTCAATTTCTTTCAACTGAGCTTTCTCTTCATCCGTTAATCCTTCAAGATTCATATCTTTGGCAGCATATTCCTCAGATCCTCCAAGATCATCATCCCAATTTGGGCCATAATTAATATCCATTGGCTTCCCAGTAATTAATGATATTGGTCTAGCTGTTGGTTGATCATCACCTTGTGGACTGTCAAATAGATCTTCGTATCTATATGTCCAAGGTTCATAATAATCATCTAATTCTGGCAAATGACGGTTACCAAAAATGGAGGTTGTTAAAGTAGTTAAACGTCCACTTGCTCGTAAAATTATGTTCTTACCATTGCCTACTCTTTTGAAACCACCTTTGTACTTTTTTTGATCCTCCCATTTCTTGGGATAGCCTACACCAGGTTTTGTTTCAACGTTATTCCACCACATGTATTCAGTACCTTTGCGGTCTGTCCAGATATTCTTACAGGCAATACTGCATGTATGGCATCCTATACATTTATCCAAATGAAAAACCATTGATATTTGTGCTTTTATATTCATTTTTACCACTCCAATTTACTTAATTTCTTAACCACGACAAATGTGTCACGATTCACTCCAACAGGTCCCCAATAATTAAATCCATAACTAAACTGTGCGTATCCTCCAGCTAGTAATAATGGATTAAGTTTAATTCTAGTTACACTATTGTGACCTCCACCTCTCCTTTTGCCACGCAACTGAGATTTTGGCATTGAAATTGTTCTTTCAGGAGAATGGTAAATCATACAACTACCTGGTTGTACACGAGCACTTACTACAGCTCGAGTTACCATAACTCCATTATCATTTATTACTTCAACCCAATCATTATCTTTTAATCCAATTTTTTCAGCATCTTTATGATTTATCCAGCAAGGTTCCATTCCTCTAGATAATGTCAACATTCTGTGATTGTCATAATATGTTGAATGAATGTGCCATTTACCATGGGGTGTGAGATAATTCAACACAAGACTATCTGGCAGATTTTTAGATTGCGTAATGTCATCACTTTTCATTGGATCTAGTTTTGATTTGTATGTGGGTAAATGTTCTCCAAAATCAATATAATATGGATGATCGAGATATAAATGTTGTCTTCCAGTTAGTGTACGCCAAGGTACTAATTTATCGACATTCATCGTATACCCGGCATAAGCTCTACCTTTATTTACAATTCCTGACCAAAAAGGTGTAGTTAACGTCCTACGTGGTTGCCTCTTTAGGTCCTCGAAAGTCATCTGAACAGATCTTTCATTCTCAGCCAGATCTCTTAATTTTAATCCAGTTCTTTCTTCTTTGGCTTTAAATGCTCTGTATGCCAACTCTCCATTACTTTCAGGCGCTAATCTCAAAATTAAATTTGCGGCATCCAAAGCATCCTCAAGAGACGGGTATCTATTTCCACCCCATTCTGTAGTCCTCATATGCTTGGGATCAGGTGATGGATCACTGGGGTTTGTCAATAATTCATCGTAAATATCTGCGATATCTAATTTATTTCCATGACCCGATATTCCATCTCTTCGAGCTAGGGGCCCGAATGAAATAAATCGATTGTAAAGATCTGTATAATTCCTTTCAACAATCTTGTAGTGTGATGTTGTTTTTCCTGGAATAAGTTCTCCTCCATCCCTTCCCCAATCCATTATTTCAGGTTGAGAAATTTCATCAATAGAATCGTGTTTTAGAGGACCGACTACTAAATCGTTAAATGGTTCAGAAAATTCTTTTGGTACCATTTCACTTATTGTTTTTGTGATTCCTTTGAATATGTCCCAATCAGATTTCGATTCCCATGATGGAGGAACAGCTGCACCCAGTGGATGTACGAATGAATGCAAATCTGTTGTGTTAAGATCATTCTTTTCGTACCACATTGCAGTAGGGAGCACAATGTCCGAATATAACGCAGATGTATCCATTCGAAAGTTAATGTCAACGACAAGATCCATTTTTCCTCTAGGACCTTTTTCATGCCATTTAACTTCTTTAACGTAATCTTGGGCTTTCTCATCTTTTATAGCGTTATCATGAGTTCCCAAATAATGTCGTAGAAAATATTCATGACCTTTTGAACTTGACATTAAAGCATTACCTCTCCAAATAAACCAAACTCTTGGCCAATTTTCTTTTGCATCTGGATCTTCTACGGATAATTGAACTTTCTTTTCTTTTAATTGAGATAAGACCCACTTGATTTTATCTTCATCCGTCTTGTTTCCAGCAGATTCTGCTTCTTTGAGAATATCTACTGAACTTTTATTAAATTGAGGATAATAAGGCATCCACCCCATCCTCACTGCACTTACTATGTGATCTGCAACATGACCTTTGGCATATTTGGCATTTGGAGGTACTGGAGCATAATCTGTGAAATCTCCTTCATATCGCCATTGATCAGTATTCATATAGTGCCAAAGAGGTGCTTGTTGCAATCTAGCAGGTTTAATCCAATCTAAAGCAAAGGCTAATGTTGACCATGGGGCAATTAATGTTAATTTTTCTTGGCCTACATAATGGTTCATTCCCCCACCATTCTTTCCAACACACCCTGTCAAGATTAATGCAGTTATTGGGGCTCTGTAGTTCAAATTATTATGATACCAGTGGTTAATGCCTGCTCCAATAATCACCATTGATTTACCCTCAGTATCACGGGCATTTTGCGCAAATTCTCTTGCAAAACGAATTACTGTTTCTTTACCGATTCCTGTATATTGTTCTTGCCATGCTGGTGTATAAGGATTAATATCATTGTAATCTTTAGCGTAATCTCCGCTTAATCCTCTATCAACAGATAAATGTGCCATTAATAAATCATAAACTGTTGTTACGAGTACTTCATTCCGATCTGTAGTTTTTAATTTTTTAACCGGAACACCTCGCCAAAAGGTTTTTTCCTCTTTAAATGCATAAAATGAAACAAGCACCTCATCGTCCTTTTCTTCAATAAGGGTCAATGCTGGGTCTAATTGTGAATCATCCAAACCGTCTTCTGGTTTAAGATTCCATTTCCCTGTATCTGCACCATACCTAAAACCAATGGTTCCTTTTGGCATACGTGCCTCATTACTTTTAGAATCATAAACAAGTAATTTCCAGTCTCCGTTCTCTACGTCTTTGTATCTTTTAAGTTTATTTGCTCTTAATAATTGTCCTGGTTTAAAATTATCGCCATCAGGTAATAATTCAATTAGAAATGGTGTATCTGCATACTGTTTCAAGTAATCAATAAAATATGGAGTTTCAGTATCTACGTGATATTCTTTCATAATTACATGATTGACTGCCATCCAAAATGCCGCATCTTGACCTGCTTTTATTGGTATCCACCAATCTGCATATTTTGCAGCTTGACTAAAATCAGGAGCAAAAACAACGAATTTACTTCCATTGATTCTTGCTTCAGAGATAAAGTGTACATCAGGGGTTCTTGTCATATTTAAGTTAGAACCCATACTTACAACATATTTAGAATTATACCAATCAGCACTTTCACAAACATCAGTTTGTTCTCCCCATACTTCTGGAAACGCATTTGGCAGGTCTGAATACCAGTCATAGAAACTAAGATTAACTCCACCAAATAACTGCAGAAATCTAGATCCTGCACCATATGAGAGATAAGACATTGCTGGAATTGGTGAAAAACCAAATACTCTATCTGGTCCCCATTGTTTTGCAGTATAAAGACAAGAAGCAGCGATAATTTCATTTACTTCTGACCAGATGGTTCTACGAAAACCACCTTTACCTCGGGCAATTTGATAAATCTTTCTTTTATCGTCATCTTCAACGATTGAAGCCCATGCCTTCAAAGGATCCTTGTGTTCTGCTTTAGCAGCTCTCCACAATTTTCTTAGAGCACCTCTGATATATGGGTATTTTACCCTAATAGGACTATAAACATACCAAGATGCGGAAATACCTCTTTGGCAACCTCGAGGTTCGTATGGGGGTATGTCTTTTTCTAAAAGTGGATAATCCACTGCTTGCATTTCCCATGTCACAATTCCATCTTTAACAAAAACCATCCATGAGCATCCTCCGGTGCAATTAACACCATGAGTACTTCGAACGACTTTGTCATGTTGCCATCGATTCCTGTAAAATTCTTCCCAATGACGGGATTTCGGGTCTGTTAAATCTTGTATCCAACTCATTTGATTACCACTTTAGTACCTCGCTGTTAAGCGATTACGACGCATAAAAAATATAATACCGACAAAAAATATAGTTACATATAATACCTCATCATACGGAATTTCAATTCCAGAACTAGATGCCCCAAGTGTGATTAAGTTCTCATCTGCTTCAATACTATCGTCAGTTATTGTAAACGAATATGGACTAGTATGATAATTTTCATGATAAGTTAATAAGTCACTATCCTTACTTCCAGCTAAAAAGAAGGTATATTGGTTATTTACCTGCCAAGTAATGTCGTCTGTATCACTTGAAGCAAGTGGTATCATAAATTCGACACTAGTTACTCCATTCTGTTCTCGTCCATGAGCTAATTGAAGGGAGTCATATTCATCATCATCAATAATTGGTGCCTGTTGACCAATAGCATGATAATCACCAATAGTAAGATCATTTCCAACTATTGAGGCGATAATCATATTAGCACCAGTCATAGCATTACCTGAATATTCTTCAGAATTCATTCCAAAGGCAATAAAACCTGTCAGTTCTGCAACTATTCCAATAGATAGGTGTGTACTGTTGTGAGCCCAAGACAAGTGTGCGAATACAAATTCGTTTTTATAATTCCAAATTGCTATTGTTTGTGGATATTCATCTTGATTTACTATGCCATCAGTTGTAATTAAATTTAAATCTGAATGATATAACATTATATCATTATTCTGAGCAGAAATTGGGTTCAATAGGCTTATACACAGAAGTGGTATAAAAAACAATATTAGCAGGCTATGTCTCATTTTATGGCACCATTATAATTGTGATATCGCATGCAAGTTTATCTATTATTTAAATTTATTTTGATTTTGAGATTCATTAGAAAAAAAGATATAAAATAAATAGCATTTAATCTTAAATTTGTGCAACTTAATTTCTCATAAAATAAGGTATTTTCACAAATATTTTTCCTTTCAATCGAAGTATTTGATATCGAATTGAAAAAACTTGTACAAATGTTTAATTTAAATATAGATAGATCGAATTTTTATTGAAGAAAATTTATTTCATAAAATAATTGATTCTGAAAATAATACAATTCACTAATTAATTTCTATTAAATAAAAAAAAACAAAATAATACTAGTACAAGATTAGTATTTTACAATAGTTAATAATTTTAACAAATTAGAATGGTTATAGAGTATCCAAAAATTGAGAGATCCAAATTTACCGAAAAATACCATGGCATTGATGTACCCGACCCTTATCGCTATTTGGAAGATCCTGAAAATGAGGTAACCAAACAGTTTGTTGAAGATAACAACAAGATTGTTGATTCTTATATTGATGAAAATGATACAAAATTTTATGTCGACGAATTAACTGAGGTAATGAATAACACTACCTATGGGGTTCCAATAAAAAAGGGAGATCGATATTTCTATACTAAAACAAAACCTGAACAAAGACAACCTGTAATTTTCATGAGAGAGGGACTTTCTTCTCAAGAAAAGGCAATTTTAGATATAAATTCTTTAAGTGAAGATGGCACAACAGCTTCTATGGTTCGATCCTACTCTGGTGATGGGAAATATTTGGCAACATCTCTATCAGTTCATGGCTCTGATTGGCAACACATTCTCATAAAGGAAATTGATAAAGATCTACAAATTGAAAAATTAGAATGGCTTACATTTTCTACAATATCTTGGAATAAAGAAAATACAGGTTTTTATTACTCTAAATATCCAAATCAAGAAGATTTGAAGGTTGAAGATAAAAGAAAATTTCAGAAAATATATTTCCATAAAATCAACACCTCTCAAGAAGATGATATTTTAGTGTTTGATCCTCAAAACAAGGATTATTCAGCCGCGGGAGAGGTTTCCTATGATGGTAAATATCTATTTATTACCGTCTCAGAAAGTACTTTACCAGAAAATCTACTCTTCTTTAAAGAAATAAATTCTGAAGATTCAATAACTCCAATTATAAATAATTTCGATGGTTCATTTTATTATGTTATAGGGAGTATTGGAATAACTCTGTACATTCGGACATCTCATAGTGCTCCAAATAATAGAATAATGAGAATTGATCTTACCAAACCATCAAAAGGAAATTGGACGGAAGTGATCGCAGAAAAGAAGCATACTTTATCTGATGCCCATATTTTTAATAATCAGTTAGTTCTGATATATCAAGAACATGTTCAACATGTGATAAAAAATTATGATCTCAATGGAAAATACATAAGAAACATTGATCTACCCTCCCAAGGGACAATTTATTCTGAATATGGGGTTGGACTTGCAATTGATGGTCAACAAGATAGCGATGAATTTTTTTATGGTTTCACAAGTTTTCTACATCCTCAAGCTGTTCTAAAATATAGTTTTGCGACTGAAAACAGTGTAACATTTTTTGAATCAGATTTAAAAATTGATGATAGTCAATTCAAAATAGATCAAATATTCTATACGTCAAAAGATGGCACGAAAATACCCATGTACATTATTTATAAAAATGGTATAAAACTTGATAGTAGCAATCCGACTTTCCTATATGGCTATGGAGGTTATAACATCTCAATTTTGCCTGAATTTCAACCAAAAATTTTCGTTTGGGTAGATAATGGTGGAATATATGCTATTCCCAATTTAAGAGGAGGAGGTGAGTATGGTAAGATGTGGCACGAACAAGCATTGCTAGAGAAGAAGCAGACTGTATTTGATGATTTCATAGCAGCGGGTGAATGGTTAATAGCTAATAAATACACATCAAGTCCAAAATTGGCAATAAATGGTCGATCAAATGGTGGATTACTAGCAGGTGCTTGTTTAGTTCAGAGACCTGATTTATTCGGAGCAGTAGTACCTCAAGTCGGAGTTTTAGATATGTTAAGATATCCTTTTCTAAGTGATGCAGGCAGATATTGGACAAAAGAATATGGAAATGCAAAAGAATTTGAAAATCATTTCAAATTTTTAATTAAGTATTCACCATATCATAATGTTTCTGGTGCAAAATATCCTCCTGTATTGATAACAGCCGCCGAAGGTGATGATCGAGTTGATCCAATGCATTCTAAGAAATTTGGTGCATATCTTCAGTACGCTCAACAATCTTCCAATCCTATTTTAGTTAGAATCGAGACTAAAGCAGGACATGGTTTTGGAAAACCAAAATCGAAAATTATTGAGGATTTATCAATTCTATTTGCATTCTTGAAGAAATCACTTAAATTTTAAATACAATTGAGAAATATATTTTTCAAATAATAATTCAAGGTCTAAACTGGATTTATTGATCTATTTCGTCTTCATTTTCAAGTATTTTGTTCATTAATACGTCGATATTGACTGCTTTTCCATGATCTGATTTAGCTGGGTCTATGTTATCATCTCCGAATTGGAATTGAATAATTGCACCTGTGGAGTTTCTTACGGTTTTATCATATTGTGAAGATAGATCTTGCATTGCATTCACTAATCTTCTTTGCATATATCCTGAAGAGGACGTACGGACTGCAGTATCTACTAGTCCTTCCCTTCCACCACAAGCATGCATGAAATATTCGATTGCATTTAAACCTGAACGAAATGATGAATCTACAAATCCCTTGCCACGAGCAGATAAATCACCTCGGCGGAAATGAGGTAAAGTTCTTCCACTGTAACCTCTTTCAATTCTATTTCCTCTTACAGATTGTTGACCGACACAAGCACTCATTTGTCCTAGATTCATATAACTTCCTCTAGCTCCTGTACGAGCCATAATAACTGCTTCATTTTCCAATCCTATGAGATCTCCTGAAATTTGAGCTGCTTCATCACGGGCTTGTGATAATACATTCTGAACTTCAGCTTCTAGCGTATCTTTTAATGTTTGACCAGGTGCCCGTTCTAATTTTCCATCATGGAATTCTTGTACAAGTTCATCTACTCTTGCTTTCTTACCATCTAATAGTGCTTTAATTTGCACACGACCAGCATCTGAGACATCAACATCATCCAGCCCCATTGAAAATCCCCATCTGGTGATATACGCACTTAACATTTTGGTTATTCCATCTAAAAATATTCTAGTTGCTACTGGACCGAATTCTTTCAATATTCTATGCAATACACTGTTAGACACTTCGGCACCAAAACCCTCTTTGTCAATTATACCTTTTATTAACTTTCCATTAATTATCTGTACAAAGCCTTCATGTGGACAAGTATTAACAGTACAAATTTCGGGAGTTTCACAGAACTTGTTCTTCATTACATAATTAAGTTTAGCAGGGAGTAATGTACTGAATAGTATTTTTCCAGACCACATAGGTTCCCCAGTTTCTCCAAATGCATCAGGTTCAGGAAGGTTATCTACTCCTGCCGCAGTGACAAGTTCACTCGCAATTTGTCTATTTACCATAGTCCCATTCTTCGTAAATAAATAAGCTGCAGTAATAAAATCTTGAATAGCTCCTATAATCGGCCCTCCATATCTTGGAGTTGATATTTGTTCTTGGACTAACATTAAGATATTAGCTTCAGCTCTTGATTCTTCAGATTGCGGGACATGAAGATTCATTTCATCTCCATCAAAATCGGCATTGTATGGACGACAAACACATAAATTCAATCTAAAGGTTTTGTATGGCATAACACGAACTCTATGAGCCATAATACTCATTCTATGTAAACTTGGCTGACGATTAAAAAGAACGACATCTCCATCCCTCAAATGTCTTTCTACAGTAAAACCAGGACGCAATGAGTCAGAAATTAAAGTTGGATCTCTAACAAATCTTAGATCTACACGTCTACCATCATCACGAATAATGTAATTCACTCCGGGATGACCTCGAGGTCCACGCATGACCAATTCTTTCATTTCTTCTATGTTCCATTCTGTTACCCTTTCTGGAACAGTTAATATTTCTGCAATTGCTTTTGGAACTCCAACTTCATTAATACTCAAAAGAGGGTCCGGACTGATAACAGTACGTGCTGAAAAATCGACACGCTTACCTGAAAGATTGGATCTGAACCGCCCTTCTTTTCCCTTTAATCTTTGAGTAATTGTTCTAAGTGCTCTTCCACTTCTATGTCGAGCTGGAGGAATTCCACTTACTTCATTATCGAAATAGGTGGTAATGTGATATTGAAGTAATTCCCAAAGATCTTCAACAATCAACTGTGGTGCACCTGATTCTCTATTATCTTGTAATCTTTGATTAATTCGAATAATATCAACAAGTTTATGGGTTAGATCATCTTCACTTCTAATTCCTGAATCTAGGGTAATTGAAGGTCTTACTGCAACTGGTGGCACTGGTAGTACTTCAAGAATCATCCATTCAGGTCTTGCATATTTGGTATCAACCCCAAGTAATAATGCATCATCTGCAGGAATTCTTTTCAATTTATTTTGAACATCTAAAGCAGTTAATCTATCACTTACTTTGTTACCGTCAGCAGTTTCATATTCAACATAATAGGTTGTAGGTTTTTCAAGTCTGATTTTGTTTTGAAATGCTTCACAATGGTAACAACCGCGTGTTTTTCCTTCTTCATCCACTCTTGGATTAATTAGTTGATCTCTATTCCTTTTAGCTCTTTTCCAAATATCTTCTATCAGTAAGAGGTCTATAACCCCATTCGCTAATTTAGTTTTTCTTAATTTATCTGCGTCTCGAATAATTTCATCCTGTGGTAACATTATCTTGGAACAAGTGCCACATATAACTTGCAATATTTTATATATGATTTTGTTAAAACCCACGTGAACAACTGGTCTTTGGAGTTCAATGTGTCCAAAATGGCCAGGACATCCCCCGATTCTATTCTCACAAGTAGCGCACCTTTGTCCTGGATCAATCGTTCCGAGAGCGGAATCCATTAATCCTGTGGCAATAGGAGAACCATCTTCATCGAATGTATCAGCTGTTAGAATTCTTTCTACAGACATTCTTCTAATTTCATCTGGAGACAACAATCCGAGCCTAATCTTTTTTATCGCTTTTGGTAATTGAGATACTGACATGAAAAACCCTATAATCGATTAAATAAAAGGAAAAGTGTTACCTTTACCTTAATGTTGGATACTCTAGCCATTATTAAAGACTTCAGATTGTTATCCTTCATAAATAATGTAGCGTTTCAGAATGACATTCAATCTTGAAAATAATTTTATTTTAAAAAAAAATAAGTGAGGTTATTTCTTCGATCTTTTTGTTTGGAATTTTATAAAAATTAATTTAACTAAAATTATTAATTGCACTTATGTAATTCTAGATACTTGGTTTGAATAATTTTAAAATTCAATAGAAATATAATCGAATATGGCTAGGATCTTAATTATAGATGACTCTAGATTGTCCACATCTGCACTTACAAATATTCTAATTGGGATTGGCCACCAAATTGTTGCTAATGCATTCAATGGGGAAGATGGACTTGTTAAGGCAAAAGAAACAAATCCAGGAGTTGTATGTCTAGATTTTGTGATGCCAGGTATTGATGGTAAAGAAACAGCACTAAAATTGAGAGAAATATTACCAAATGTTAAAATTGTCATGATTACTCAAGATAAAGTTGCTCCAGCATTAAAATCGGAAATTAAAGCACTTGCCTATATAGTCAAACCAATTACAGCTTCAAAAATTAAAGAAGCATTTGCAAGAGTATAAAATACCAATTTATAATAGCTAGGATTTCTAATCTGATACCTAAAACGATTTGATAATTTTTACAATGTTGAATGTTTTCAATATACCCAGATTAAAATCTTTATAGATGGATTTTGAAAGTTCAACTAAATGGGTGTTGAAATTCGCACTGAGAGAAGACCAATAAGAACAAAAAAATTTGAAGTTGAACTCGTCTCATTGAAAAAATTAATACCTCATGAAATGACAATTAAGTATGCTTTAGAAGCTTTCAAACTTGCAGTACAAGTCGATGGAATGGTTAATCATCCAATTATTGTTGACAAAACTACTAATCTAATTTTAGACGGTCATCATAGACATTCAGGATTATCCGCACTAGGTTTTTCAAAAGGTCCAGCTATTTTTATAGATTATAATGACGATAATATAGTTAGTCTTGACACTTGGTATCCTAAAGTTCGACATCCAACTCAAAAAATTATTTCTGAATTTGAAAAAGAAGATTTGATTGTTGATGAATGCTCTAACGATTTTATTGATTATTCAAAAGTAGCTACCAGGGCTGCTACTGCAATCATTGGAAATAAAACGGGCCATTGGACTGTTAGAGGAGAACGAGAACTAATATTTAAAATCATTCGAGATAATTGGCTTGATGATACCATCTATTACGACAATGCAAAACATTGTATAAATGATGCCAATGAAAGAGAAACAGCCATCATTTCCTGGACTTATTCAAAAAAGGAAATTTTAGAAGGTGTAAAAAGTCACAAAATTTACCTTCCCAAAACGACGAGACATACTATGCATTATTTAGTTGAAAATTGTGATTATCCTTTGTCAAAATTACCGGTTAAATAAATAATTAAATTTAGTTTGGTATAAAGGAGTTACCTTTACAATTTGGGCACCTTCGTGAGAATGAAGCTCTACAATAAGCTAATCCACATTTTGAGCACTTTCCTTCTGCTGTAACATGTTTTCTTCCCATACTTGCACAATGGACACAATCTGCCGAAATCGCTTTGCTTCGTAATCCGTAAATTCCAATAATTACTAGTACTGAAACTACAAGAAACCCTATTACTTTCAAAACTGTTCCAATTGTTCCAGATAAATTACCAGAAGATTCATCGTCATTACCTGGGTTTATGTCCTCTACAATCGCATGTATTTTCACATTAAAAACTAAAGCTCTATTAGCTAACTCTGGAGTCGGAGCATTAGCTTCAGTATATCCTTCATCTGCTGGAACATCAATTTCTGTTGAATCACCAACTTTTAAACCTAATAGTCCCTTATAAAATCCTTCAATCAAAGCTCCCTCTCCCATCCTTATAGTAAAATCAACTCTATTTGAATCAAATATTTCAAGAGTATCTGCATATCTACCCTCGTATTCAATATCCATTATATCTCCAGTTTCAATACCATTTGTATAACCACTAACATTAGTCGGTGATAGCATTAAAACACTCATCATCATAAGGATTGGGATTATTTTAAGTAAGGTTTGTAATTTCACTAATTCATCATTAAATTTAATAATTTATATAATTCTTGAAAGTGTAAATGATTTATAGGATTTCGCGAAAATTAATATCATCTTTCTCACTTCCATTTAGTATTCTTTTCCAAATAATAAAATTATTAACAAAATAATCTCTGAAATATTTTATTTATACAATAAGTTAATTTTAATGATATTAATCGAATAATTAATAGTCTCTCAATTCAAGATTTGTTTGTGAAATCTTGGTTTCAATTTGCCTCAAATCGTCCTGACCCTACTGGAATGGAATTTCTGTACTTGAGAATTGGTAATGTTGAAAAACTATTTGAAGAAATAAATACCATTTCAAAAGAAAAAGGAATTACTTGGCAATTACAAGAAGCTGAATCATTTAATGGGTATCACTTTTCAGCCAATTTTGTAGATTTTGATGGAGTTGTCCTGAATGTTGCCATATCTGATGATGAAATACAGGAATTTCGAAAAAATTTTTGGGAAAAATATGTCTGGAAAACTGAGAATAAACCTCAAGTCACCGCATTAGTTATTCCAAACTCGAATACATTAGGTTCTCTAACAAAAGCTCAGGTGATTGAAACTTTGTCATTAATTCGATTAACTGACAGACCAATAGAAATTTTTGAAATGAATGAAAACACTGCACTGGAAGTTACAAATTGGATTATAAAAATGTCAATTTATGTTCATCGGAAACTAAGAATTGAGCCAGAAACTACCAAAGAATAATTTTTTTTATATTTCTCCTAAAAAATTTATTTAATTTATTTGTTACTTCAATTTGCTATATTAAACACAAATTAACATTTTACCTACAACGGTTTAATTTTGAAAAATCTTATTTTATTGTTAAAAGTTTAAATGATCAATTGTCAGAATTACAGATACAATAATAATCAACTTCAATATCTATGTAATACAAAACAAATAATTATAACACCTAATTAGTGACTCTCGCTAAAGGGTTATACTTTATGAGTTTATCAGTTAAAGATCTTATAGAGAAAGAATATATTGGATACAGCGTGCGATCGATTGTAACTGACAAAAAATTCCGAAAAACAGTAATTAATGATAAGCGTGTTAGAGGAAACAGAGAGATAAAAAAAGTAGTTTTAGACAAAATTGCTGTTGGTGGTAAGGTTTTGTTAACAGGACCAACTGGAGAAGCTAAAACTCTTTTCGCTCGTCTCCTGATTGATTATATTGCTCAAGAAATAAGCAGCCATAAATATCATATCGCTGGGTGCCCGTTCCTTGAAGATGCGGGTTATTTAGTTCACATTATTGAAAATTTTTCCAAAAACATATTCAACTCAATTGATGTGTTACAAAGTCTTTGTCCTTATTGCAGGAAAAATATTGAAGATGCACTTTCAACTAAAACAGAAAAAATTAGTTTGGACAATTCATCAGAAATTGTTAAAATGGCAAAAACATTACCTTCTAAATTAGAAAAAGTCGCAGTTGAAAAAACACTGGTAAGAAGGACTCAAATTGATCCTCGTAACGATCCAGAAAGTTTGTACATATTATTAGCTGGAGTGGAAAATCTAGAAAAATTACTCGGTGGAGACTCTACAGAGACATTTTCTCATCAAAGTCACAAAGTCGGTACATTATCTCAAGGTTTTATGGTAGTTAATGAAATTCAAAGACTTCACCTTTCACTATTAGAATCTTTGATGGGTTTTCTTGAAGACCCTCAGGGCATTAAATATAATTTATCAGGTGAAACTGTATTTGTTGATGGGGCAATTATTTTTACATCAAATGCACCCTTAACAGTATTTGGAGAAGAGAGCCAACCAATAATAAACCGTGTTCCTGAAGTACTTTGGCCAGCAAGAGATGTAACTGACAGGATTGAAATTGTACGTGATATGTTTCAAGATCATATGGTGACAAGTAAACTAAATATTACTCCAAATCCTACATTAATTCGAATGTTTGAATTAAGTGGAACTAATGACAAAGATTTGGTTTCTAGACTTGCTTATGAATTCTTGGCACACGTGGCTAATGAATCAATACCTCGCTCATTAAAATCAAGTAGTGCAAGATCCGAAAATAGGGTTGCACGAACTGATTTTTATTCTGCTTTAGATGAAATCCATAATCCCCAAAGAAGCCCCCATATTGATCTTCGTACATTGAATAATGCAATTGGAGAAATTGTTATTGGATCAGAAGCTTCCGAGGAATTCGAGGGAATTATTGTTTCTTTGGACACAGTTAGAAAAGCATTGGAACTTTATGATATATCTCCAACTATGATTAATAACGGTTTACAGGCAATAAAGCTTCAACTGCGAAATACGATTAGAGAAGGTAAAACCGCTGTTAGTGTTGATGATGTGACAGAAGAAATGGATAAGCTCAAGAGTTTATCTGATGAAGATTTGAAGAAGATTGTTTATGAATTTGAGCACTTAGCAGAAAAAGAAGCTAAAGTTGGAGAATATATTTTCGAAAAACTTAAGCCAAGTTACCAAGCATTGCTTCAAGTAAGCTATATGTAGTGCGAGAAAAATGCCTCATCGTATAAAGGAAATCACAACAGCTCATTTTCCTGATCCTCTAGTTGATTATGGATCCACTGAATTTATTCTCGAATTTTCAGATGCAGCTGATTTACTTCAAAAATGGAGAAATCCTCATCTCGGCAGAGCAAGTCGTGAAGGTACAATATTGAGTTTAGCAGCAAATGCAAGAGCAGCAGTTCTGTCGATCCAAGCTAAGTTATTGACAACAATATTAGAATCTGAAAGAGAAGTTGAATTAGTTGAGAAATTAAAAGTATATCAGTTTATGATAGATAGAACTTTACCTGAAGCACTTGAATTAGTAAATTTGGATCAGTTACTCACGAATGAGGATATTCTCTCTTTCATACAAAAACATCTACAATTAATGGGTGAAGAATATGGTGATTTGCCATCTGCAAAATCAATATTAAATCAGCTTAACACGATTACTGATATTGAAATCAAAGATCAATTTGGTAGACAAAAAAGAGTATCTCGAAGTGATGTATTGGATGTTATCGGCAGTGTTTTGGGAAATTTATTAATGAGACAGGTTTCATTATGGCCAGTAGACAATATAATGGCAAGACCTCGAGGACGATTACATAGAAAGCATACATATCGAGCAGCCATTGCTCGAGAGGGTCAAATACCACCTACTGAGATAAAAAATGAAGATATAAGAGTTGTTGATAAAGATCGTTTGTCACTTGTATATTTTATAGTTGATATGAGTGAAAGTATGGGAAAATCGGTATTTAAAGGCGGATTAACCCGATTAGATGGTGCATTGTTAACCTCTCTTGGCTTATTTTATTATTTTAAATTGTTAAATCGTAGAAAAAGAAGAGAATTTGATAGTTTCAAAATGCATATTGTTCCAGTAACAAAAGTACCATATGTAATCAGTGATAATAAAAAATTTGAAGACTATTTGCTAAATGCAGAGGCTAAAGGTAAGACTCGATTAGTTCATGCTACTCATACTGCAATAAAACATGTTCAAGAAAATTATAAAGACAACAACTATGATGTACAATTAGTTTATCTCACAGACGGTAGACCAAATGTTGTCTTCGAAAGTTCTCTTCCTGGTACTTCTCAAAAATTCTTAAAAAATTATTTCTCTGATACGGATAGCAAAACACCTAAACAAACTCAAGAATGTATGATTCAGCTAAATCAAATATTTAATTTTCTAAGAATGAGTCGTGATAGAAAATGGAATGTATCTTATTTCTTAATGGCTAGTCAAAAGGTATTAAGATCTGGTTTTTACCAAGATACAAAATCTATGCTTTCTGGTATTACAAGACCAGTTGTTCTAGATCCAACGGAAATAGATCAACTTGGAAAACGAATTTTGAAGGAGACAATAGTAAATGCCAGTTGATGAAAAGATAATTACTGCCTATAATAATGCACGAGATTATCTAGAATCTAGATTTGGTGAAGCACCCGAAGATTATATGGTTTTATTCTTTTTGGACCCCTCAGTCTATCAATCGGTGTTACTACAAACTCAGAGTGCGGGTACTCCTCGTGCAATCATTTCATCAAATGAATTACAAGTTTTACAGCATTTAAAAGATGAAGATTTTGTAGCTTCAGGAGTAGATCTCATGTATGCTTCTAGAAAGCCGAAAATTTTCTTTCCTTCCATTCATAATCAAAATGCCTTACATCCAAAGATTTGGGAGGCCAAATTTGTTCAAGCCCTTGGGAAAGCCTTGCTCTGTGAGAAGACTAAATCTAGGTTTCCACATACATTGGAAAAGTTGTATGAATATGATTCTATAATTTATAATCTATTCACAAATAATGTCTATGAATTTGTGCGAGAGAGAAATGCAGGATGGGTTTGGCAATACTTTCAAGATTTTACTGCAACAATTAGGTTGTTAAGTCTATACAATCTAGATGATTTTTATGTCCCTCCTTCCTCTATTCGTTCTGCTTCAATGTTTTATAATTATCTGCTTGAAATTAAAAATATTATATCAAAACGAGCAAAGGCTGTAACCAGCGCACCATTATTTGATTTGATTTTAAATGGTTTTGGTGATTTTGTATTAAATGACTATCTCAAAGAAATGGATACTGATGTACAAACACAATTGATCCCCCATTTGAAATCTAATTTAGGACAACCTATGGGTGTTTTAGGTTCCCATTTCATTCACGCAAATATTGAGGATGAAAAATCAGTATTGGATACCGTTATTAATCTCAAAAATGATTATGAATTGGTCAAAATCTGGTCAAGAAAAGAAACGAAAGTTGAAGTTGAGTTAATTCGTGAAAACTTATCCAATCGATCAATGGTTTGGCATGGTAGTAAACACAGTTATTGGTCTGATCTTTGGCCTCTAAGAGCAAGTATTTTTGATAAAACTTCAGCTTACATTGGAAAAATTCAGAGAAGAAAATTCAAATCTTTTAATGAATTATTATTAGATAGTCCACTAGTGACCACTCATGGGCGTGTTCAGCTATCAGACCGTGAAGTTGCTGTTTTTGGCATGCAAGAAGATACGGTTGGCCAAGAGCAATTATTAATTTTACGCAATCATCTTGAAGCTAAAAAAGATACTTTTTCCACACCCTTACCAGGTTTGCCCGATGTGATTGTTTTCAAAAAATTTGCAGGAATGCATGTCGCATCATATTTAGGAATTGCAGATAAAGATTCCAAAAGAGATTATCCAAAGAGCCCCTATGATCTTCCAGTAGTTGTGAGAGCCGTTCAAGTAACAAGAAAAAAAGATGCCTATGTATCTATTGAACGTGATGATGGCGGAAAAATCGACACGGCAGATTATCAAAATTTGAGCAAACTAACTGAACCTCAACACAGGGCAATTAGATATTTAATTCGTCAATCCGAGGTATTACAATGATCGAAAATAGTAATGCTCTGTTGAAAACGCTTTGGCTTTGGCAAGCAAAACGTAAATTAAAATCAGATGATATACCCACTCAATATACCAGTATATACATAATTGGTGCATTTGGTAAATTTCAACATGTGGAATTAATAATAAGGTATTTACATGACTCATCTCAGGTTTTGAGAAATCGTGCCGCTCAATCTCTGAAAGAGATTTATCCTCGTTTAGAAAATCCTGAAGATAAGAATTCTTTTGTTGTTTTAATTCTAAAGGCGTTGGAGAATTCAGATAGCCTAACTCACAAGCTTACTCTAATTGAAGTAATGCGTGATTTTGATTTGAAAATCAGAGAGAAAATTTTAGGACCAATGATATTACAAACAGAAAATGATTTACAGTACATAGTTATCCAATCTTTGGGCGACACAAAGGATTTTGATATTTTAGATGCAGTTCTAAACTCTGCGGATACTACAGATTTAATTTTGAGAAAAACTGCATTAAAGACCTGGTATGAAGGAATAAAATTACATGACTTAGAACTTTCAGTTGCTTACTGTGCTCCGAGAATGCACTATGTAATTCGAGCAGCATATGAGTTGCAAACCAAAGGTGAATTCCTTAGAAATCTATTGAGTCATGCAAATAATAATGACCTACCTTCTCCTAAAGCATATCCCGATTTTATAATGCGATATTTTACTGAATTACTTGGCAATTGGGAGTATGATCCTGATGCTTATCGATCATTACATGCAATTCTAGTCCCTTCATACTTTACTTTTAATACTGACGAATCAGTTGATGAAGATAGACCATTTATGATATTGTGATCAGTTCTCTTGTAAATTTTTAGAAGTAGCTGTATTTAATATATTTCTTCCTTCCATTTTGCATTAAGGTATCAAAGAAATCATTTTGATAATTCGGTTTAATTCCTTTGGCCTCTGCTAATTTCTTCCATGTTTTCGAAAGATAGTTCGGTGATGCAGGAATTATATAATTGAAAGATCTCATCATCTATATTTAATCGCTTCACATGTTTTGACCACCATTTGAACTGTGGAGCCCAAAATTTATTCAATGTAAACCAAAGAACAAGCGATATTGTAAAAGCTCGATTTAGATTAATTTTCATGTCGAGAAGTTGGTTTCTTTGATTATTCACTCTCGCATATCCAAATGCTACTAATAGTTGTACAAGTTGCATTCTGGACTTGTCCTCGAAATCTTCATCAGGAAATCTAGAAAGTGTTTCTACCCATTTACCTAATTTTCCTGTTTTATCCCATAATACAACTGATAGTGTATATGGTATATGGTCGATATCCATTGGAGAATTCTTTTGTTGTTCAAAAATCATATCTGAAAAATATGCATAATCTCCTACCACCCTTTTATCAGATCCTTCACCTTCAAAAGTAAATTCTGTTAACGAATCATAATTCAAGGTCTTATAATATTCATCAGTGCAATAAATGATTATATCCCAATCTGTATCTGGTGCACCAAAACCTGTTACTCTACTTCCTTGAAGCAAAAAACCTAGAATATGATCTTCTTTCTTTAAATTAAGGAGTTTGTTTCTTACATTAATATTTTCAATATCTTTAATCGAGGTAGGGAATCCTGACTTCACATGCAATAATTCATTTGAATTGAAATAAAATTTGTGAAATCAGTTGGTTCAAGAATTGTAATTTGGGTAATTTTATTTGCTTATCAAAAGAATATTATTCAACTTTCCTTAGTTAATTATTTAGTGAGCATTACAAAACGATTACCTACCAATGTAGTCGGAGAATTTTTTGTTGATTCATCATGCATTAATTGTGATACTTGTCGAGAAGTCGCTCCAAGCGTATTTGAGGAATCGGAAGGATATTCATTTGTAGTAAAACAACCTCAAACTGAATTTGAAATATTGCAAACAAAACAAGCAGTATTTTCTTGCCCTTCAGGGTCTATCGGGTCTGTAAACGGATTTGATCGAGCTGAAATTAGAGAAACATTTCCACTGAAAATCTCCGATAACGTATACTATAATGGATTTAATTCTCCCAATTCATTCGGTGCAAAAAGTTATTTCATAGATGATAAAAATGGCAACTGGATGATTGATTCGCCAAAATATTCAAAATTATTAGTTAACAAATTTGAAGAGCTTGGAGGGTTAGATTATATTTTCTTGACACACAGGGATGATGTAGCGCACGCAGATAAATTTGCATATAAATTTGGTGCAAAACGGATAATTCATTATTTTGATAGATCTGTTCAAAGAGATGCTGAAATCATAATTAAAGGAATTGACCCAGTTGAAATTGAACCTGGCTTTACAATCATACCAACTCCAGGTCATACTAAAGGACATTGCGTTTTATTATATAATAATAAATTCCTTTTTACTGGAGATCATCTTTACTGGAGATCTGATATTAAATCTCTTAGAGCCACAAGAAATTATTGTTGGTGGAATTGGGAAGAACAGGTAAAATCAATGGAACGATTAAAGCAGTACAAATTCAGTTGGATACTTCCAGGACATGGTCATCGTAAATATTTTGAAGAAAATGACATGAAGATTCATTTTAATAAGTTTTACAAAAAAATGAGTGATCCAAATTATTGGTAGGTGGATTTATGAATGACTTGGAAAAGATCAAATCCCGAAGCAAGATTAAAACCCCTTTTAGATATTTTACCTTTGTCAATAAAATCTGAGCTCTGGCTTGATATAGGTACAGGAGATGGTTTTTTTTCCAATCTCATGAAAAATCTTCATCCTAAAACTATAATTGTTAGATCTGATATATCTAATAGAGCAAATTATAGTGATCTTGGATTAAAATCATACATAGAAAAATTGGGAATCAGGCCAAGATCTCTTTCAGGAATAATATGCTCCCAAGTCCTACATTATCAAAATACTAATTATCAAAATAAAATTCTTGATATTTTAAACACATTCTTAGGAATCGAAGGACTATTAATCATAATCGAATATGAGATTAATCATAGTTACTCTTGGATACCGTATCCAATATCTCAAAAATACTTAATTAATTACGGACGAACATCGAATATTTGGAATTACTATAATTCAAAAAGAATATCAGACGGGCATCGAACAAAATTTGCTGTTCTCTTGAAAAAATTATCACCCAAATCATGAATTTCCAATATTGAACAAATCCCAAAAAAAAGAACTTACTAGTAAAACTATCCTTCATCTTTATATTCTCCTTCAAGGCTCATTTTACATGAAATACATTAAAATAGAATTTTTACTATAAAATTGATAATTAGAAAGAGTTTAAATTACTCTTTACCCTCAATATATTAGTTAAACTAACGTAATGATGGTGACTTAGTTGAAAATAAATTCTCGTTTCATAATACTAACAATTTTCCTTATTGTAGGGAGTTTCGGATTGGTAATAAGCCAAGCTTCCAATAATCAAGTGAATGAAATAAATCTATCTGGGGCAAATACAAACATAAATGTCTATGATATTTACAAACATGATCGCGATGATGATGGATTTGAAGATACAGTTGATTTATCAATTGAATTATACCAAAGTGGATTTAATGGAAACATGTCTGGTCTATATGTTGATGTATATGATGCTAATGCCTTCCCATATGAATATCTAGAAACAATTCTTGTAGAAAATAATACATATTGGGATTCCGGTTATTATTATTTTTATCCTAGCTATAGTTCAGATATCCAAGGTACCTTATTTTTCAATGTTACCGCTCAAGTAGATGGGGTGGATGTGGATACAAATACATTTTATGTCTACTCTATGCATGAATATATGGTTCCTCACCTTACTTTCTCCTCTCTCACATGGATAACCTATGATAATGATGGGATTGATGCCTTTGATGATACACTTAGAGTTGAGGTAGGATTCTCAACTGCAAATATTACAGGCTGGACTTATGTTAATTTACAAATTTACATAAATGATACTTCATTTGGTTGGAAATTTATCAGGAACCTTGATCGCAGTATATATATTGATTCCACTCAACGTCTAGGGAACATTAGCTTAGAGCATCACATAACGGAATTTGGAAATTATAGATTTGACCTTGAGGTTTATTATGACGAAACTCGAATCAATAGTACGTTTTTCTGGAATGATGCAAATGTTGACACATTACCTCCCGTTTCATTTTACGCTTATGTGGACACATTTACTCTAGATACTTTCGATAGTGGTATCGATGTAACATTCAGAAATTATTTTGATTCATTCAATGTTTATTTAGATGTTTATCATGATGATGGTGGTGGGTATATCGGGACTTGGAGCTCATATCTAGAACCATCCGGAAGTTCGACTGAGACTGTAAGGTTTCATGGAGCATTTCCGTATAATGGAAATTATACATTCATTTTCTCTTTTTACGATAATTTTGGTTGGTATGAAAGTATCGAAATAGCCAAAGAATTCAAATCTGCTTACCTAGGATCATATATCGGAATTAATAGTCACCAAACATTTTATGATGGAGATGGGGATGGAGTAGCAGATCAAATTGAATTTCAAAATCAAGTTCAATTTTTAAATCTATTTGGAGAACATTATGTAGATATGACCGTTTTCATAGACGATGGATTCAGTTTTGTAGAAATCGATTATCAAAATTATACTACGTTCACTGCAGACGGATCCGGGACAATAGGATTTTGGCACTGGTATAATCCTCAGTATTCGGGCAATTATTTATTCGTATTCAATGTCTTTTATGACGGAACATCTACAAGTTATGACTATTATTGGTATGGGGCAGATACAGCTTATGGAAATGAAGGAATTTCTATCAATACTTATTTCGATGCTTACGACCAAAATGGAGATTATAATGCCGATTCGATCATAGTAGAAAATTATGTTTGGTATGATGTATTTAATACAGTTCAATTGGATTTTGTTTTTTCAATTTTATTATATAATGAATTTACAGGTCTGTATGAAAATTACACAGCATTGTTTGAAACCAGAACTGTTACTGGTTCAGGGGAAATGACGGTTACATTTGAATTCTTTGCTGAAGTAGAAGGAGAATATGAATTTCATTTTGATGTTTATTTAAGTGGTAGACATCTAGAAGATTATTCATTTGTAGAATGGTGGTATCTTTCTTCACCTGATGCAGATCGCCTAAATTTGAGTGTATGGGGTGATGAGTGGGATAATGACAATGATGGCTGGAGTGATAATATTAACTTAATTGTCGCTTTAGATTACGCCTTTTACCCCGGTGTAGATATCGAGGTGTTTGTTGATGTATTGTTAAATGGAGCACAAATAGATAATTTCTTTGGATCTGATTATCTTGAAGGTAATGCATACAGGGAATTTAATTTCCAATATACATCAGAGGAGGATGGTAATTATCAATTCAAAGTCAGAATTTTAAGAAATGGTGAGCAAATTAATGAATTGGTCTACTATTGGGATGATGCACGAGCATACAATCCTGATCACACTCCAAACAATAGTGATGATAGTTCATCCACACCTGAATTGCCAGTTCCAGCTGGAAGTATGTATCTGTTTGTCTTTGCATTATTCGGGAT
>MDVR01000065.1 GCA_001940725.1 Candidatus Heimdallarchaeota archaeon LC_2
CTTCTATTGGAATAGAACTCTAACTTAACTAATCTATTTGTAATGAAAAATGAATGATTGGAGTATGCAAATATCTATGATTTCTATTTCAGTAGAAGTAAATTGCTTTAAATATTATACTTGAAAATTCAATAGTTGAATTATAAATTGAATTCAGACAATAGAGACATTAATATCAATAAGGTGTATTCAAATCAACTCAATAACTTTAGATTTGATTCAATTCTTCGTAATTGTTCTACGGGTTTCTGCAGGTTACTTTCGATTAGTAAATGCAATACATACTTTATTGATGATGAAATCTACTAAGTCAACAAATTCAAATTAAATTATCGCTTGAAAGATTAATATTGGTTAGAAATTCATCATAAATTGAAGTAAATTGAAAATAATTAATTATTCCTCAATCTCTATTGGATTAGAACCCCTCTTTCTAGTACAGTAGAAGTAAATCAATATTAAATAGAACTAGTTAGAATAAAATGCGGAAAACCGCAGGTAAGAAAATGAAAAAAGCAATTAGTTTTTTTGGAATAAGTTTGATATTTCTCTTGTTGTTATCAAATGGTACAACTGTTAGAGGAGATGTCGAAGGTGACACAGATGGAGATACGACCACTGTTCAAACAGATGGTTTGGTTGTAGAAATTAAAGGTGGATTTAATGTTCCATTCTATTTCTTCTGGTCTACAGATTCACCTGATGTAAAATATAAAATTCAAATGGATAGTATATTCGAAGCAAATGATAGCAATATTAATGGTGTATACGATTTAGCAAGCGATAAAAAAGTTCCAGGATCTGGGATAACACTCGCTTCATTAACTTGGGAATTTTCTGATTTAACAACAGAAACAAATAGCCTTGGAGAGGTTACAGCAATTGATTTTAGCTTAAACACTGCAGAAAGTATGAATCCAACCATTGATGATACTTTCATTCAATTTGATAATCATATAGACAGAGATTCAGGTTCTCAATTAAAGTTTGATGTTATTATTGATAATTATGAATTTAGTAGTCCACAATCCATGTTAGTTCTTGCATTCAAAATTCAAAGTCAAGGAGAGGCTTCTCAAGATGGACAAACCGTTTCCTTCGGTGATGGATTTTTCCACTCAGAAAACACTGCATCAGATGATAATGGCGAGATATCTGTAGGTCTATCACAAGCAAATGAAGATGGTGGTAAATTATATTTGGCTTATGAGCAATTTACAGGAAAAATGATTCATGATCCAACAATTGGTGTTGGATCAAGTCCCGATGGTGGCGTAGTTGAAGATACAGATCAAAATCTTGGTGATGACTTTGATGTATTACCTAAGTTGTCTAAAGGATCTTTAATTACACCAACAATTCTTGCGACAATCGTATTTCTTGGAATTCCTGTCATCATTTATTCCGTCAAAAGAAATTCTTAATTGAATGTATAGTTGGGGAGGAACATAGCTAATCCTCGGGTGACATTATTTTAATGGATGATGCAACAAATAATTCTTTTGCTATGGATGATGAAATCTTCACCATAGTGGCTCATCCTCTTAGAAGAAAAATATTAAAAGCCTTATTTGAAAATACACCTATTACTTTTACTACTCTTTCAGTTGAATGGGAATTAGTTACTGGAACAATTTATCATCATTTGAAAATATTAGGATCATTAGTTTATAAAGATGAACAGAATATCTATTACCTGACAGAAGAGGGTGTTAATGTATGTGAATGGTTTTTAAATACAAAAAGCGGTAGAACCTCAGTTAAAAAAATTGATGCATTTACTCTATTGACCTACTCTTTAGAATCATTAATTGACGATAATCAAAGAATAGTTCTATATTTGGGAATGTTAATTGCTTTCATTGGGATATTATCCGCGTCTTCTTTTGGAGTTCAGTTATTGGGGACTTTCATATTTCCAAACGGGACTTCATATCAAAGGTTGATTATTTGGAATACTTTGTCAACTTCGGGAATGATTTTCTTTTTCATTTCTATCAGTTGGTTTTTCTCAACAAATAGAATTATTCATCTTGAAGCGTTATTTGTGAGATTCTTAATATCATTACTTCCGAGTAATATTATAATCTTAATCCTCTATATGCTAAATTTAGTATATACCGTGGAATTAGGTTTAACCTCTTGGATCATTATTAGCTTCATAAATCAAGTCTTTTTCCTCTTTGTATTAAGTTCAACCATGATTAATATAAATGGATTTTCTATTGAGAAAAGTGCTTTCATCTCTCTGATTAGTCTGTATGTTCAACTCTTTGCAGTCTTTCTGCTAATCTGATATTTGAAAAATCGATTGTTCATTAGAACATCCCTAACGATCATTTTATGAAGTTAAATTGTAAAATTAAATTATGGATGGCAAAATACGGAAAAATGTAGCAATTGGAATTAAAGTAAATATTGTGGAAAAGCAGAATCAAAGATCCGGAAAATTGACTGAGGGTTTAGTCAAAAACATCTTAACCAATTCTAGCTCACATCCATGGGGTATCAAAGTAAGATTAACATCAGGGAAAGTTGGTCGAGTAAAACAAATAATTGATGAATCAAAAGATTAAATGGACTTTACTTGTTTTCATTTAATTTTTCTTGTATTCCATTCATTTTAGTTCTTAGAATGTTTAAATCGTTGTCAGCTTCTGCGATCTTTCTTTTATATGATAAAATTTTTTGATTTGACTCTTTCTGCAATAATTTTAATTCATCAATCGATTTAGTCTTATTTTTGTATTCAATCTGGGACTCATCATATATTGCCTGGATTTCAACAGATAATGCTTTACTTTTTTCAATAACCTCTCCAATTTTTTCAGAAAGATTGTTTATATTAACTGAAATACGGTCTTTCTCTGAGGCCAACTCTACCTCAAATTTTTCTGACTGTAATCCTCGTTTTTTCTCAATTAGTTCATCGCGTTCTGAGAATAATTCATTCTTCTTAATCTTTTTCTCTCTAATTATTTCACTGAAGGCTTCTATTTTCTCTGTGAACACCTCAATTTTCACTTCTAATATCAAAATTTCTTCTGTATATTGATGCAATTCTGTTTCAAGCGATTGCTTTTCTTTCATTTTATGTGCGATTTCGATAGCGATTTTCTTTGATGATAATATTAGTGATTCTTTAATTTTGTCAGATAAAATAGTTATTCACCTAAGAATGTGTTCGTAATCTGATTATAGATAATAGATCTAACCAAATATCGTGATATGATTGTAATATGATACAATATTTCGTTGCAAATCACAATAAATTTAATTTTACCATTTTATTTCTTAATAAGCCCCTTTAGTGGTAAATGAGGTTGAAAGTAGATTTGGATATTGTAGAAAAAATTGAAGCAGAACCCCATGAGGGGTTGAAAGTGCAAATTGAGGAAATACAACGAAATTTACAAGTTCATCTCCAGAAAGGTGAGATTGAAAAATTAGTTTCGAGCTATAAGACTCTAATTGATATATATGGACAACTTGAGAATAACCTTGAGTTAGCCAATATTAACAAAGAACTCGGGAAAATTTTCTTACAAAAAGGGAATTTAGATGTTTCAGAACAATATCTTATGGACGCTCTTGTTGTCTATGAAGAAATAATACCGAATTCTCCAATAATTGGGTTATTATATTACGATCTTGCTAATCTTTTCCAAGATAAGGGTGAATTGGATAACGCAATATCTTATTGGGAAAAAGCCCTCCCAGTTTTTCATAGCAATTCAATGCTAGCTGAAGAGGCAGATACCCTACATCACATAGGTTTCATTCATCAGGATAAAAGTGAAGAAGAAAAAGCCATTAAGTTTTTCAAACAAGCTCTTTTACTCTATCAGGAAATTAAAAATATTGATGATGAGGCTAATGTTGTATACGGTATTGGTTTAGCATATTACACTTTAAGGAAGATTGAAGAAGCGATAACTTACTTTTTAAATGCAATTGAGCTTTATTCTGCAACTGAGAACCCATTTGATGATTCAGATACTCATTATAGTTTATGTTTAGCATATTATGAAAATGGGGATAATGAGAATGCTAAAAAATACTATATTAATGCATTATCAAAATATGTTCAAAATCCTGCCTCTATATCAAAAGTAGCCAATTTAAGAGAAATTGGTGCTGACATCTTTCCAAAAACGGAACTTGATAATCTATTCAAATCGCACCTTGATGAATTCAATCTTGATATGTACAGTGATGACCATTTAATTCGAATTAATGCTTTTTATGAGATTTCTAGAATTTATAAAACAATGGGTGATTTGGAAAATGCTTTGAAATTTGGATTAAAAGCTTTAGATTTAACTGAACATTTGGATGATGAGTATATTAGAATGGCATCAATTAATCAAAATCTAGGATTGATATATCATCAGAAGGAGGACTATGACGATGCTTTGAATTATTACAAAGAGTCTGCAAAATTCTTCAAACGAGTAGATCAAACAATTGGTCTCGCCTACTCCTTTTTTGGGATAGGAAATATTTATCTCTCTCAAGGTAAAGCAAACAAATCAATGAGATATTTTCTTCTCGGTTTAGACATTTACGAAAAGATTTCCGATCTCCTAGGAAAGGCTTCTGCCTCTCTTGGACTTGGTAATGCATATAGGCAAAGGGGAGAACCAACAAAAGCAATTGAGATGTACTTGCAAGCATTAAATCTTTTTGAGGAAAGTTCAAATCCATCAGAAGAAGCTTCAACAATGTATAATTTAGGAGAGGCGTACTTTGGATTGGGAGATTATGAGTTAGCCCTTGACAAGTACAAGCGATCACTAAATCTGTTTGAACATAGCCCTAATCCAGCATCAAATGCTAAATCCCTAACTGGAATTGCGAATGTTTATTGTGCAATGGGTAACTCACAAAAAGCGGTTAAAAATTATGAAAGAGCATTAGATTTACTTAAAGAAAGCAAAAATCCTGCGAAAATGTATGCTCTAAATAATCTATCTGAAATGTACATATCTCAAGGAGACTATGAAATTGCAGAAGCCTTAGCAAAAGAATCTTTGGAATTATCCGAGAAAAACCCTAATCCATTAATTCAAGCAATTCCCCTAACAAAACTGGGTTCTACATATTATAAACAAGGAGATTTGAAACGTGGGTATGAGTACGCATCAAGAGCCGTTGAGATTCTATCACATAGTCCTAATCCAAAGGATATATTTCGCCCATTAAATTTAATTTTGAAATATCATCCGGACAGAGCTAATGCTTTTGCAAGAATAAGCCCACTTGGCTGTAATTGGTTACTATCGAATTTCAATGAGAGGATTGATAATGCTGAATTCATTGATACATCTCTGTGGTATGATATGTGGCAGTCATCCGTTAGTTGGTGGGACGATATAAAACACCACATTATGAACAAATCCTTGTCAGAAAGTGAATACTATTCGAATTGGAAAATCAATTTTCTATTAGAAGAAAGCCAGAGAAAAGTTTCTACTGAAATATTTCTAAACTTTTTATTTGGTGCCAATGATTTAGAGACGGGTATCAAAAATGGATATAAACAATTACGAAAAACCCAAATTGGACTCAAGCCGATGTGGTTTGTAGAATTCCCATCAAAATTCCATCATGGCGAACGTTATCTCAAGATAAGATTGAACAATTTTATCAACATTCATGATTATTTTCAAGGAATTCCCGATATCACCGAAAGCGAATTTTCTAAAATCACTAGAATCAAGCTTCAAATTGAGACTCAGTGGTTACAATCTCTTAAAATAGATCATATCTTTTATCCAAATTCCGATGATGAGAACAAAGCGCATAGGAATAACCCTGAAAAAACTTGGTTGAAAGATATCGTTGTCATGGATTTGGGTAATAATGTAAGCAAAAATGATAGCATTGAATTAACTGTTACTGGCGAGTTCTACAAGCAGGAAACAGATGAGCCTTACATTCGAACAACAAGTAAAATTATTAAGATCCCAGTTATTCGTACAAGTAACTATCAAGAACTGCAAAAATTTAAAGAATTACACTCAAATTCACTTGCTGTACTTCTTGCTGTTTGGAGCATTTTGTTCTCTATGACAACCTTGATCATCGAAAATTTTGATTTTTTTTCCAATATAGAAATTAACCAACAGAGTGGATTGATTATGTTCGGACTGCTTATAGCAAGTGTTTGGTCGATTTATTTTTGGTTAAAACGAACTAAAAACCAAGATATAATAAAAAAAACGATTCAATAGAATATCAAGTATTCACTGAATACTTTCCAAACTGACCGGAAGTATTTATTGTGTCCATACCAAACTTGCACTATTCCCCAACTTAGTAATGCATTTGAGACTGACTTTCTACCCCATTAGAACTAAAATATTTTATAAATAAGTAACTAACATTACATGTGATCATTATTAATAATGATTACACCCTCGACTGTACTTTGTATCATCTAGTAAATTTTGTAAAGCACAGTCTTTTTTATATTTGATTGATAAGCACAATATTATAGTATTTCTTGGATCGAACAAAGTTAATAATTTTCCAAAACAAACAATTAGACATAATTTTTCAGTTATGGCTAAATTACTTTGATGTAGATATGGATTCGATTGAATGAAAGAATATCGTATCCAGAAACTATATGACGATGATCATTTTACTGAAATTTTTCAAATTACTCAGATTAAAGATAATAAAGTTATACTGACTGTGAGGCCCAAAGATGGAAATTTACTTGATACTCTCAAAAGCAAGTTGAAGAAAGAATTGCTTGTTTATTCAGGATATCTAAAACAAGAAATAGGAGTGCTACGGTCAAATATTGGCTTATCTTCGGTTTGGAAAATGGTATTGAAAGGTAAAGAGGTTGCAAAGGCCGAAATTAAAGGGGTTCAATATTTTACTGTAAAAATTACAGATGGTAAACAAGGATTTTCAGGGAAAACCACAGATTTAAATGAAATTGAGCTAATTAAAGGTCGCGATTTTTCAAGTTGTGCTTTTTCAACCCGCCAGGATAAAAATGATAAACTTGATTTATTGATCAAACTTGATTGTAAAGTAAGCCCAGAGGCATTATTGACATTTGGAGTGGCATTGGACAATAAATTTCTATTTGATTCCGAATAAAAAATTCTGTTGTACCTTAATTAAAACTTTCAGATTGCATTTTAACGATCTGAAATTGAATAAAATGTTGTTTTAGTAAAACTCATTGCTTTTCAAAGTCTGTTAAGGGTTTATATATTGATTCTGATATCATCTATAATATGAATAATCTTCATTCAATCATGAACCTTTCTAACAAAACAAAATCCAATTTAGAGATACGAGAGTTGGTGGGTTTGGTAAGTGGGTTATTATATATTATTCTAATGGGCATTTTAATCCCGATTTTGATGTACTTAGATCCGTCATACTCAACTTCTCTTAATAATTTTTATCCGTTAAGTGAATTGAGTGTCTCAGATTATTCAAAATCATACTATCAAATAATTCTTGTATTCGGAGGAGTTTGTGCATTTTTGTATTATGAACTTGCATTCATTCCTAATCGAGTTGAGTACAAAAAATTAAGAAATTGGAAATTGATTGTTATTTCTGCTCGAATAGGTATCATTGGGCAAATTTTTGCTGGTATCTTTGATTTATCTGTAACCCCTTACCATGTATTAGCTACAATGACGTGGGCCACTGGCTATATATTGTGTTTAATATTGATCTGTTTCAATTTAGAAGATCAACTTGTGAAGAAGAAGAAATACAATATCTTGATTAAATCAGGTTATGGCATTGTTGTAATTGGGATGTTGAATGTATTTTATTTTCGGTATTCTTTAATACAAGGAATCTGGCAGTTTGTAATAATCGCAAGTGTAATAATTTGGTATACATTTGAAATGGTTTTGTTTAAATCGTCGAATAATGAGTTGCAATCAAATCTAGCGACATTTTCACATCAATTAGAAATTCATAAATTCACTTATGTGATTCTAGCATTTGGAGTTTATCTGATAATGTTTGGAACATTACTTTATTTCAACCCATCAATTTTACCTTGGCAATGTGCAAAAGATAACATTAGATGTGATACGCCTAATTATGTGATTTTAGTAATGGCTGGAAGTTTATTGAATTTACTAACTGTAAAGCAAAATTATAAATTTTACAACCGGTCAATTTCTCAAACAATTATATTTTGAAATGGATTCCAAAAGTACGTATTATGCAATTTTCATCATATTCAAATGCGTAATTGAATGTAGATTATATTTGAAACAAGTTTGTCATGATTATTACATCAGTTGGTTTTATTCTAAAATAAACTCACCAATCTTTTCACAATAGCCAATTAATTCATCATAATCAATTATGTGATCAAAGATCTCATCAAACACCTTACTAATTGAGGAATCTGATTCTATGTCAATTAATCTGTCTAATGCAAATAGAATAAATGAGTAGTTATGTCTTCCTTGCAGAGGGCAAAATCCATAAAATGAATTAGAATCTAAAAAATTTTTCCCAACAACAGCTCCTTGGGGAATTTTCCCTTCAAATATTTCTTCCGTAGTAGGTGGAATATTCCATAAGACCCAATTTATGCAAATGCTCGGACTATCAAGGTCCTCAATAATCAGGGCTAAACTGTTTGTTTTAACTGGTATCGAATTAAATTTAAAGGGGGGATTTATGTTTTGACCATAATCGAATCGATATTTATTCGGAATCTCTTCTTGATTATCAAATGCATTCGAAGCTAGTTTTAATTGGTTTTTAAGGGATCCTTTTTTTGAATTCAGTTTAACATATTTTTTACCATAATTAATTGTCAAATTTACCACCTCGCAGAATCAATTCCACGTTTCCTTTATAGATAGTTTGAATTCCTCGTTTTTTATTTTAAATCTTATTCTCTTTGAATAATATGAATATAGCAAAATAGGCGATTTTTTAGAACGTCTCAAGATTTAGAATATAACCGTATATGTGTATTTCTGATTATAAAATTAAGAAATAAAAATGAAAATCATATTTCTGGCTAATCTCAAGACTCTAGAAATATAATTCCAACTCGAAGTACATCCCAAACTCAATCTCTGTATGGACCGAAATTTATCAAGATTCTCTGAAATCCTTGGGGTTTAATAGGTATTGCACGAGCTGTGGGGGGGAATTAAATTAAATCAAAAGTTTTGTACCCACTATGGATCAAAATGATTAGCTGATATTCTACACGAAGTGATTCATAATTCCAGTTTATTAAGCGAGACTTACCATTGATTTCATTATTAACGATTTCTTGAAAAGGCATAATTAGAAAAAGTATACTTTTTTGATGGATAAACAATAACACGGGAACTCTTTCGTATTTACAATTAGTTAATCATGGATATTTATCTTCAGTACTTTAAATAGTCAAATCACATAATTGCAGAAGCTGCAATCCAAAGATTGCACACATTTAACTTATTACCTTTAGAAATAAAGGGGTAAGAGGACTAGGTAAGTGTCTATCTGTCTCTTCTTCTATACAGAAGAAGACCGGAAAAGTTAGAAGCGTACCGAAAAACCTTAACGGTTGTCCTACCCTGTTTTTGTTAAAATAACAGGAATGCTGGTACTCAGTTCACGGACTGAAAATGGTCTGCCAGTAGTTAAAGATCACGGAAATACTGTCTTTGTTGATCCCAGCAGGATGAGAAGCAGAAGGAAGCACCGTTCCAATGGAACAGAACCTATTTCAATGGAACCGTTATTGTGTAAAAACAAAAATGGGAAAGTGATGGTGACATCGGATATAGGGTTGCAGAACGTGAAGTAATCTTTTTCTTTGATATTAGAAAATGTATACAAAAAATGATCATAATCTAAGATATGACTCCTTTTGATTAATTCCCAATATGCTTTATAAATATAGTTAAGGGAATGCAGAAGCCATTCATTGAATTTCAATGAATTAGTAAGTAGAATTTTTAATTTTAATAAATTAAGCTTTTTTCCAAATATCGTTCTATGATCATAAAACAAGTAAACTACACATATTGATAGTAATAATTCGATAACAGTAGGTACTAATTTATACCCATATTTCATGTAACCTAAGACAGCAAATGATTTCCCAATCATCAAATCACACCAACAATCAAAATAAAGATACAGCTGTATCGAATATGTCACCGAATAGATTTGAAATGAATCTCGAAAATGTAGTCATCACAGGTGCATCCATAGGATTACCTGGATCGAATAGGAAAGTTTTCGATGAAAATAATTTTAGTGATATCGTAGAAGGAACTAACTTCATTGATAGTATCCCAGATAGTGAGCAGAAGAAGATTCTTGATAAGAATATAAAAAAGATCGTAAAAGACGAACAGGGAAATCGTATTATTAAACCAATTAACAAATCAAGTCAAATCCATAAATTGGCCGGCTTAAAAGGTTTTATTGACTTAGAGAAAGATTATAACATTCCTAAAGCTATTGTTTTAACCCTTGATAAAACATATGAACTTGCCATTGCGGCTGGACTAGAAGCCCTAAAAGATGCTAAAATACCGTTAGTTCCACAAGATCGAAATTTAACTGGCTCAAAAGGTTGGGAATTACCAAAAGCTTATCAAAAAAGTACTGGAATAATATTCGCTTCTTCATTCCCAGTATTAGATGCAATCTCTCAGGAGATCACCAACTACCTTGAGAATAAGCTTCGAGAAGAATTTGTCAAAGAAATCAAGCAATTACATGTTAAATTACAGCTCGAAAGTCAAACACACCAAGAAAAAATATTTACAGATTTTCTGAATGTTAAGAAGGATGAAATTTCTGGATATCAATTTGACAGGAAAATTTTATTCAAATTACTTGTAATGGGAAATGCACAATTAGCGCAAATAATAAAAGCTAAAGGTCCTAATACCACTTTAAATGCTGCATGTGCAAGTACTTCTCAAGCTGTAACTCTAGCGGAAGATTGGATAAAATTAGGTAGATGTGAGCGAGTTATTGTTGTAGGAGCTGATGATCCTACAAGTGATAATTTGCTTCAATGGATCGGGACTGGATTTTTAATATTGGGTGCAGCTTCTACCAAAGAAAAAGTTGAAGATGCAGCTTTACCTTTTGATAAGCGAAGGAATGGTATGATATTGGGAATGGGAGCTGTTGGTTTAGTAGTTGAAAGTGAAATATCAGCAAAAAATCGTGGTATACAACCTTTGTGCAAGGTGCTTGGTACACATATGGCAAATTCTGCCTACCATGGTACTGCACTTGATATCAATCATGTATCAGCTGAACTTGAAGAATTCATTTCCCGAATGGAAAAAGTTCATAATTTACAACGTAAAGAAATGAGTAAAAAATTAGTCTATATGAGTCATGAAACTTTCACTTTTGCAAATGGAGGTGCAGCAAAGGCAGAAATTGATGCTCTGAATTATGTATTCAGAGAAAATCTTTCAAACATTATTATATCAAATACTAAAGGGTATACAGGTCATCCTATGGGTGTTGGATTAGAGGATGCTATTGCAGCTTATGCATTAAAATTTAACAAGATTCCTCCTATTGCTAATTTGAAAGAAAAAGATCCAGATTTAGGTGATTTAAAATATGCAACCAAGTCTGATGAAGATTTCCGTTATATATTGAGATTTGCAGCTGGATTTGGATCTCAAATGGTTTACTTACTCCTTCAAAAATATGAAGAGAAAATGAATAATAATCGATATGAAGAATGGTTAAGAGAACTATTTGATGGTCAAGTGCCTGTTACCAATAAGGGAGGAATTCTTAAATCCTACTTAGAATAATGTTAATTTAACCAAATTGATCAATCTGTCAATCGACTGATTCTTATCTCACAAAATAATGGTACGTAAAGTATACAAGGTGTCTGGTGGAGTGTCCGGATGATTAATCATAAAAAAAATATCGAACTATATTCAATTTACAATTCAAAACATAATCCCTGTCTACCTACCTCTGTTCCCAACAACATTATGTCGATAATTTACTGTGAGAAATAGGGATCCTGATGCATAAAGAACAACAAGAAGAACTGCCATACCTCTGAGTTGGGTGTTTTGGAAGGTTTCAATAGACAGTAATACATAATTTACAAATAGAGCTAATAATAAAAGTCCAATTAATTTATAAAAAAAATATTTCAATCTCGAATTTAATTTTCTATTCAATACATTAACCTCACAATATAATTCAAGTGAATATACGTTTTCAAGTTAATAAAGATTGTTGAAATGATAGCAAAAATCCATCCAAATAGAGTGTGGTGATCTATTTAAATGCTATATGGCTACCTAGGAGAAAAAATTATTGAATCGAAGGGGTCCGACCAGAAAATATTTTATCTTAAGATTTACTTGAAAAACAGAAAATTGGAAGTTCCAATATCTGCTTAGTCAACGAAAGGATTAATACTGAATTGGTTTTATGAAAATGATAATAATCTATGACCAAAAATATGAATATCACATCGAATGAATGTTACTCAATTGAAAACACTAGGCTTACAACATTTTTACAACTTTAAAGTTAAATTCCTCCATTAAAATTACAGACAAATGGCACGTAAAGTATACATGGTGTCTGGTTATGCACAAATTGTGAGACCAACCAATTCTCGATCATCGATTATCAAGACCATAATTTTTGAGACATATGAAATTGATTGTGAAATTCAAGGATTCAAATATTTAGTAATTTAAGTATCGGTAACATCTTTATTCGTTCTTATTATGTTACAACTATGAGAATTCTCGTTATAGGGGCAACAGGTTACCTCGGATTTCATGTTTCAGAATATTTGAACTCAAAAAACCATGAAGTGGTTGGATTCGTGAGGAATCCGAAAAAAGCAAAAATTCTAGATCAGGTTGACATTAAATATGTTGTAGGTGACGTTAATGATCCAGACTCAATAGTCAAGCACCTCGATAATTTTGATGCAGTAGTGAATTGCGCGGGATATGTTGCCGGTAAAGGTTCATGGAAGACATTTAGATCAATCAATGCGGACGGACCTAAAAATATTGCTGAAGCAATGAAAGAAAAAGGGATCAAGAGACTAATCCATATAAGTTCCATAGCTGCATATGGTGATGTTGGAATGGGAGGGGATGAGACAACTCCGATTCAAAAGACGAGTTGGTTTAAGTATGGGGTAAGCAAACGAGAGGGTGAAGAGAATCTTGAGATTATACCTGAATTAGATCTTACGATGCTTAGACCACCTCATATCGTCGGACGGCGGGATAGGTCCGGATTTATACCAATGCTTTATCATACTACAAAGAGATACCCAATTTTGATAGATGAAGGTGCGGCAATATTGCCCCTTGTTTATGTAGATGATGTCTGTCATGCCATAGAACTGTGTCTTGAAAACAATGAGACAATCGGAGAGATATATAACACTGTTTCTTCTGAGCAGCCCACAGTTCGTGATGTAGTTGAACAATTTCATGTGGAAATGAGCATTCCTCTACCCACAATCTCCATTTCCTTCAAATCTGCATTCAGAAAAGCCCGTCTTAATGAATATTTGTCAATGCTATTTAAAGTCAAATTAGTATCAACCAGAATGAATATCGTACTCGCTGGCAGATCTACTCATTTTAACTCAGATAAAATTATTAAATTAGGCTGGAAATCTTCAAAAACTACAAATGAAATGATCAGCGAATGGTGTGATTGGAGAAAGGAATTCGAGAAAAATCGTTGAATTCACTAAATTTATTTTGGAAAAATTAATCGGTTATGAAATATGCATCATTGATATTCCCTACAAATTTGGTTTTCAGTTTGCATAATATCACAATTACTGGTAATTAAATGAAAATCACTTTTCAAAAGATTCTTATTTGAACTCATATTGGAATAACTTCGAATTTATATTCCCTTTCTCAATTCACATAATAATGGCACGTAAAGTATACATGGTGTCTGGTGGAGTGTCAAAATTCGCTAAATCCAGACCCGATAAAACGTTTGAAGACCAGATCGATCGAATATATTACTTATTTTTCAAAATCCCACTGGACACGGATCATTAAACAACGGGAAAAGATAAACTGCTATGAGATGAAATATTAAAATATAGATAAAGCGGAACCATGATGAGAGGAATGCTAATTTCCAAGTAAAGTTGATTGATCGGTTTCGAAATGGACTAATCAGTGAGATAATTACAGAGGAAAACCAAATAAACCCAAAAATAAGGTCATTAAGGCCTTGTGAATCATTCTCTTGATCACAATAACCATCTAGTCCAGTTTGATATTTTATCAAAGCTAATATTACTACAAAGAAGCCCAGCCAATAACCGATAAATATTTCGAACGAATAAGAGATTGTTGGATTGGTCGATTGATCGCTCGTATCGTCCTTAGCCTCTATCACTAGTTGCAATACAAAAATATAAACAATATCCACTATGAATACAAATAATCCAATTAGGGATCGATCATTCCGCCCCCTAAATTCTAAAAAGACAATTAGCCCAAATAACCTTATTGCAATAATTATTAACACGTTATAAATAATTAATATAAGAATGGCCAGATCTAACCAAAGTGACCTTTTTGACGGATTCAATACACCGCTCTTATTGTCATCAATGTTAGATTTGATGTCTTTCATATTATTGATGATTCCAGATTTACTATATAAAGACGAAGGAGACTTTGGAAAACAAAGAGTTTCGAATAATCATCTTAGAATCGATTATATTATTATTACAAATAGCAAATTTTCAAAGTTTCAATAAACTAGAAAATTTATATCTTAGAAAGTCCTTACTACTTGTCATTTGTAACTTGAAGCAAATCTAAGCCAAAGGATCGGATTTGTGGTTTAATCGAGCGAAAAATGGAGATTCTGATAGAAATCGATTATTAACAATAGTAATAACACTAGAACTGAAACGTTTACTAGTAAAGCAATTTTACTACCTTTAGTTACTTGTAACAATAAATAAATAATAATCATGTCTAATAACAAAATGACGAATCCACCTAAAAGACTTATAAACAGGATAAACCCCCCTAAGACTGATAAGATTACAATGTAGATAATATTAATAGGGATTATTGGATACGCCCAATCAGGCATTTCAGATTGAGTTGATGAATCTTCACTGACAGAAATGGCTTTTTTCATATAAGATGAGACTTCAGATACATTATATAAATATTAATTGGACTTTGGAAATCAATGAGTTGTACGGAGTATCTTAGAATACATCGTTTTCAAATTAAGAAGTAATATGCGTCATTGCGACCATAATCATAATTGTAATAAAAGTGGCGAACAACAATGCAACTATAGTATTTATTTGTAGAGCTTTTTTCCAGATCCGATGAAGAGAGTTACAAATGGCTAGGTGATTCGTCCGACCGCCGTAGCGAGACTACGTCGGCTTCGAACCCTGGATGGACAACCAAGCTTCATCTTGAGACTGGTCTGGTTAAGAGCTCACCTTCTTGCTTTGGATTTAGGATTTTGAATTTATGAAAAACTTCGAAAGCTATATGATAATGTCACATAAAGTATAATTGGTATCTAATCTTGTAATACCCAATTCACTTAAATCTAATGTAAACAATTCCCCTTTGAGGCTTGTTTTTTGTCATTGAACGGTTTAATATAGAATCTTCAGTGACCTTCAGTTCTAGATTCTTTATTATTACCGCAATTTTATCTGAAATTGAAATCACAGGAATCCAATTTAATGTAACTCAATAAATATATTTACTCAGCGTTAAAAATACGCATTGATCATTGAATTAATACTTACAACATGTAGCTAACTATGTTTTTACTTTAATGGCTTCCTGGCAATTAGATGAGGGAGATTGTTGTTGTATTTACTTATATAGATTTCATTTCTCATATACTGTAACCCAAGTTTATCATGTTATGGGATTTGATTTTTCACTAAGTAAAATCACAATACATGAATAAAAATCTAATTCAGAGGATATAATACCATTGGCTTTGTACTCGCACGCTGAATTAAACCCATGATCGTCAGATGTCAGTGAATATCTGTTTCAAGGTTTGATCACGACTATTACGATTAATAAAATGGAGTATGGGTGTATTTAGCCTGAAGATGGACTAATCGAGCAAGGTATGTATTGACCTAACCATTGATCAAATATCACCCATGCATTCATTTTTGGCAACTCAGATTTATCAACTACGAGAAAATTGAGGTCTCTTTCTGTTTAAAAAACGATTGTGCCAGAATCTGAGAAATGAAAAATAGGATTAAAGGAACAAACAATACATTATAAGAGAATGCGATAAATTCGATGAACATCAAAAATACAGCAAACAATAAAAGAAGATAGAAAAAACTTATTATTATTTTCCAAATTTGATCAAACTCCCTCATTCTAAGGTAATAAGCATAACCCGCAATGACCAAAAATAATAAGAATATTCCAATCCAAATTATCATTTGAATAGAATATTAGCGGTATCTCATTTAAATTTATTTAATCGATCTAGTCGAGGTCTTAATAAATCCCAAAAGAGCTGGTCGTTTCAAAAAAAAGTTCAACGATATATGAAAAATAATTAAAATCGTCATATTTATTCGCTTCAAGTGTGGAGGCCTTCGTTTGTTGTAAACAACCCCAATGGCTTTCTGTTCTAACTAGCATTGTAAAATTAGTTTTGTCAAAATGGAAATTTTTTTGTGGTTACCTATATAGATTTCACTTCTTAATATCTGTAACCCAAGTTTGTCATGTTCTGGGATTCAATATTTAATAATCATTGAAATTAATATAATTACTAACTCATAAAAATAATTGAAATGCTATAATTTGTAAAAATGCATATTTATCTTATATCAAGGAACCGATAGATTTTATGCACAACCTTTTGAAAATCAACCGTTTTAAATGAAAGCTATGCGAGGGTCTTTGTTCTTAATACTTTTAGCGATACTTGGTGTCATCTTATCTACTCCCGTACAAGGAGAATATGATGTATATACCTTTAATGATGACACATTTTCATTGGCTAGTCTAAATTTCACCAGTGATTTGATCGATAATGAATTTTCAAGAACATTGAATGCGGGTGAAGAATTTACATTTGAGATATCTTTAAGCTTCGATATGCCAAGTGAAATTCTTGAATTGGAAAAAGATCTACAATCAAAAGACTCTTCGGATATGGAATATTGGTTTATACTGGATTTAACACAAATTCTATTTGATGGTAATTTATCCATTAATGTTGATGGTTTGTGGAACTATCAAGTCATCAATTGGAATTCATTCTCTTACAATACAGTATACACTCTATCATCGCTTAGTAGTCAGTCTCTCAAAACCGATCCAATAGATGAGATCAGACTTCAAGATAATATTATCTCATTAAACTTTAGTATAATAAATTTCGATGATTCACCTGCAGATGTCTCTTTTAATATTAATCTCAATAGCTCCACAATCACTGCTTCAAGAGCTCTGGGGGTTGCTGGTGTAATTAATATTCTCCTGACCGTATTTCTTGTTATACTTTTAATATTAATTGTTCCTCTGCCGCTATGGATTTTAATCGAGATAAAGATGGATAATGAATTTGAGGATACTTATATAAGAGATACATTTGCAATAAGAACCCTAAACAATATCGACCGTAAATTAACAGGGGTTTTTCACTTAATTTTCCGACAAAAATCAATTGAACAAACGATTTGTCCTGGTTGTAGAACAATTAATGAGTCAGAATACTGCAGTAATTGTGGTATTAATTTTAGAGGTACTTTTGTTTCATTTTATCAAAAATATGGATTTAATAAAATTAAATTATATTTACCATATATTGTAAGCTTGATAGCACTGATAGCACTATTGAGAATACCAAATTTCGGGTTTGTATTTTTTATTTTTAGTATGATATTTGCTATTATCATGACAGGACAAACTATGATGTATAGCCGACCTACCTTCGAAAGCGAGATATCAAATATTCTAATTTTCAAAAAGAAAGAAAATATTAAACGTAGATCATTAAGTCTCATATTACTCTTAATATCCATAGTGTCATACATTAGGGTATTCATTCCAACATTCATCATCAGCTATTTGATATTCATGGTAACCATGAAAATATACTCATGGCATACTTTGAAATTATCTACAAAGAAATCCCATGAACTCATTGAACATCATAAAATCAAAATTAAATCGAAAAACGAATCTATTTTAAAATATCAGAAAGGTGGGCGGTTACGTAAAGGTTTCATGAAAATAAGCGGTAAATCCGAAAGTAGGTTAACAAGACAAAAACATGAACATCAAGAAGATTTATCTATAAAAGAACAAGAGGTTGGAAACATGGAGGATCATTTTGATCGAGAATTATCATCAGTTTTGGATTTAAAACAATCTTATGTTTATGCAAGTGTAGGGCTTAGTTGGTTTACTGCATCGATATTTTTTGTAACTGTTGGTAATGCAATTAGAAAGTATTTGAACAGTAATAACATCTCTTACGATTTTCCATTATCAAGATTGGCATTTATCGATAGTATTCCCTTTTTTATAATCCAAACAATCTTATTTGTCTGGATGTTTCTTTATGCTATCACTAAAGATCCGACAAAAAACCAAGTTTATTTTGAATCTTATCCAGGAGCCAATATAGAGCCAGGTATTTATAAAACTAAGATTTCCTGTTATAACTGTGATAAATTGTTGGTGAATAAAAGGATAGGTGGGAAACAAACAGAATTTGATCTTTTAATAAAATATGCACAAATGTGTCCAAATTGCGAATCTTGGATAGGTGTGGAATGTGCACTTGGGGATCGATGTTTATATTGTCATGGTTTTTGCACCAATTGTGGTACAAAAGTAGAAGCTACTTCAACTTCTTGTATGAAATGTGAGAATCCATATCAGAATACAAAGCCATACAATTTTTGTCAGAAATGTGGACACAATGTTGTTCAAACTAATTATTGTGGAAGTTGCGGACTAAGTGCCTCTATTAATGATCAATCTGACAATTCATAACGGTTGATCGATGGGAATCGTATCCTGCAACAGATAAACGAAACGGGAATTCATAATAATGAATTTTCTACTTATCAAAGATCCAATAATACATTCCAGTTTAGACCTTTTTTGGATTTAAAATGGAAATTTCTTCTCCGCCCCTAAATACGAATAAACTAGCTTTTGATCAAAACAATTACTTTAACTCACTCTATGAGCGTTTGCTCAGGGAATATGGATAAGTTAACCAAACTATTGAAATTTGATCTCATAATTTATATCTTGAAGGTGCGGGGCAATCTCAGACAAAGCCTTAGAAGAGGTGTTAATTCATGGTAAAAGAAAAACAAAGCCTTCTCTTAAGAGTTGGTGCGGATATAGGGACGAATGAGATGGTTTTACCTTTTCTCCATAATGAGACATGGGTGTACATTCCAATAATGGATCAACCTACACACTTTCCACACACATACGATGAAATTTTTAATTCTAATTTCAAAGATAATCATAGATTATCCCATTTTCTACCTAATTATCAAAAGAATGAGAAACCCCATTATGATCCTGAATTCTGGAATTTTACATATGGTGAACCTTTGAAAGATGGTGGAAAGTATAGTCAACTGAAGCGATTAGGAAAAGGAGATTACCTACTTTTTCATGCTGGCATGTACTCTCTAAACAAAAATGAAGTACCCCTAAAGCATTGGGTGTCAACGAGAATTGTGGAGCATTACTTAATTGGATATTTCGTTGTTGAAAAATTAATAGAGTTTGAAAGTACCAAAATACAAACAGACAAGAAATTTAAGTTGGGTGTTGAACTTAATGCTCACTTCTTAAGGAAAGAGGAAGAATCTTGTTTTGTTATTTTTGGGAGTCCAAATCAATCAAAACTACTTAAATTTCCACTTAAAATTACAAAAAACGGAGACAATGTATCCCCAATGAATTTGATTAAAGAGTTAAAAAATAGGGGTCTTGAAAAAATTTCAAGGAGATCTGGTAGTGGTAATTGGGTTCCCGTTGAGGCATTGGATTGGACACTAAGTCAGGTAAAAAATGATCCCGGTTATTCACATCCTTTCAGCAAAGAAGAATTGCAAGATGTGATTTATAAAAATAAAAATTATCATTAACGTTTAGTTTGGACTAACCGAAATTATTGGATGTCTGTAAAAGGGGCTTACCTTTGTTTCCTCTTTCTGTCTTGGACAATCATGATGATCAGAGAGACTCCAGACTCGATTAATCCAAAACCAGGTAACTCGTCTGAATTTGAATTCGGTTCAGCAAATACATTTCTGACGACTCTGTAGGATAATTCTTCAGGATTTTGCCCAGGAAAAGTAAAATGAAAATTCATCTCATCCGAAAGTAACACTCCATCAATTTTGCTGTATACGACAACAGACGTCTGATTCGAATTAATATCCGCCGAAACACGATTTGTGGTTATTTCAACTCCAAATCGGTCTTCATTGTTGATGACGGCAAGTGATGTTGAATTTATTCCCTCAAAGACTTCCTGATCCTGTTGCAGTTTGGTTAATTGTGCATCCCAATCAGTAGAAATAAGTAAACTTGAAATTGCATAATCAATGCCTTCTAATGGCATTTCTACATCTCTTCTGAACTAAATTGAAATTGTGAAACCCACTTTCTAAAAGATCTTTAATTAATTTTAGCAAATTAATTTCAACCCCATATAATGTGTATTTAGGTATTGCAACGACAAATTGACCCACGTCTCCATTTGAAAATTGATTTTAAACAAGATCCACATTCACATTATGATCTATGTGTATGTTGACTTTATTTATAATATCATTTTCACGAAGTAATGAGTTGAATCTTAACGAATTTGTGATATTCGGAATCACTCGTTGATTATGAGTTTTCAATTTTATATCTCTCATATTATGCAACATAGGATTTTATTCTAAGAAATTTGTCACATTATTATGATCAAAAAAGATTTCATGAGTGGTGCATCAAGTGCAATCATAAACATCCTACGGGAACTACGAGAACGAATCCCGGATTTCAGTATTGATGACAGAAAATATGGGGGAAGATATGGTGAACTTAACAAAGGTCCTGAAATTGCCACAGAAATTATCAGAATACTGAGATCATCTGATAGAAAAACTGCCCCTGGTATCAAAAGATGTGTATCCTGTTTATTAAAACCTGGTTTAAGTTTGAATTTGAGTAAAGGTGAAATTGATGATTATAGGAAAACCTGTGTAAACTGTAATGGATATGTTAACTGCGGTTTCTTGGAAATAAATGACTCTATTATGTGTTTCAGGTGCTTCGGCGAACGTATTGATATAAGCTTCGAATTTCTGAAAGAGAAGTTTAATGGTTCAATTGATGAAACATTAGTACAAGATCGGTTAATATCTGTACTTGAATTATCCATACAGACCTCATTTAATTTTCATATCAGTGCACTTGAGGAATTAATGTGTGGAGTATATGGAGTTTGTTCGACAGATACAAATCAATGTCCACACGAAATTATTGGGCCTAGCTCATTCGAAGGTAGTGAATTTGAAAAGGCATTTACAAACTACTTCAATTCAAAACGGAAAAATACTGATCGTCTGAAACTTTATAACGAAACAGATAAGATAATTGAAGTCCTTCGATCGGAAATGCCGATTCTTGAAGATGACTATGATATGGACTGGGATGGAGAAGAATTTTATTGGTTTATAGGCCGAAATGTTAATGCCAAGGCTGATTACATTGAAACCCTTGACTTTCAAAGAATTGTGCCAATACAAGGGAAGTACGTTCTGATCGATCAGTCATTTACTGTTGATAACTAATAATGGATCATATACTGAATTAAACTCGTGATCACCGGATATCAGTGGATATCTGTTTCTATTTGAAAAAAAGGTTTGATCACGATTTATTATAATTATGTTGTGGGTGTATTCAACTTGGTAATTTTAAATTAATAGGCTTACAACATTTTTGGAAATTTAAAGTTAAATTCTCTTAGTAGAATTGCAGACAAATGGCACTTAAAGTATACATGGTGTCCGGTGGAGTGTCAAAATTCGTCAAATTCAGAACCGATAAAACGTTCCAAGCAATATTTAAGGCAGCTTATACAAATTCAGTAATAGATAAATTTACGTCAACAAAAATTTAAATTTAACTAATCATAGAATTCTGCAATATCCTCAATTAAATCATCCATTCTTGTATATCTGTGCAACCAGAGATTTTGATGTAAAAAATCATTTGCTCTATGATCCAGAATTATCAATGCTCCGTTGTCATTTATTCCTCTAATTATCCTACCCATGGCTTGTTTTGCTTGAATATAAAGCGGGATCTGGTTCTGAAATAGCCGAGAAATACTTCTATCATGAATAACCTTTTCTCGGATACGATTTATTAAGTTAACCTCCTCCTGCGGCACCATCGATGAAATACCCGCAAAAATCACCATATTGACAATCGATTTGCCATCAACCACCCACTCATTCCCCTCAAGGATTTTCCCATTTTGATTTCCAAGTATAATACCATTTGATTTTAAATTAATCACATCGTCATACAAGTGCTTTTGAGTTGATAATGCTGTTTCACATATAATCTCAAGATCTTGTGTGTCTTCTGGCGATTTATCATCGCGCAATATTATCAATATCGCTTTTTCCAAATTTTCTATAAAATTATAGGAGGGTGCTAACACTAATGTGTGTCTCGGGACAACTTTTTGTAGCCTAACAATCAATCCCGCATATCTCTCATATAATTCATTATTTCGGAACCTCGCCTCTGAGGATACTGCAGAAACATATGAAGCTCTAAATTGTTGTGGATTTTTTCTTATTACCCTAATGTCCCGTTCTATTCGATCAAGTAGTTTTGTATCTGATGGCATCCCAAGCAGATTTCTAAAAGCATCAAGGGGTGTCAGTGTTGCAGATTGTAAGACAAGAATATTTGCATTTTTCTGATCTGTCAATGTTTGATCAATATAGAGATTGACAATTTTTACATATTCTTTCGTTATAATGAGATCTTCTCGTCCTAAATTTTCTATGAAGGATTTCATAGCTCTAATCGATTCCTTGATGATTTCCCGTAATTCCGAATCGAATTTATTTTCATTTGAGAGTTGAATTAACATCTTTTTCTTGGTAAATATGGATATCAAATCCAGTATTTGCTTTCTCTCAAAATCCAAAACCTGAGGAGAAATTAATTTTCCAATATCGAGTATTCTCACACCTCTAAATTCATTTTTCAAAACTTCAAACAATTTATTTGATCCAAAAAAATTTAGAAAAACGTCGAATTGTATTTTGGTGAGTTCTATGGGATGAGAAAATGCAAGATTGTGTGCCTCATCTATTAGAATTAAGGAATTTGTTACATTGATGTTCATCTGTTTGAGCAGCTTGTTGAACAATTTTGGTTTCAGAAATGGGTAGGTTGTCACAACTATATCTGCATCTTGAAGCATTGATCGAGAATTATAATATGGGCAGTTCTCTTTTTCTTGAAGCAATTTTGTAAATTCAGTAATTGTAGCATTTGTGGTCAGTAGTTTTCGATTAATGCCTCTCAATAACCTGCTTCTTTTGTTTTTGCTAATTAATTTTTCAAATTTCTTTGGATGTACTTTTGTGTCTCCAGTGCATGGAATTATGGTTTTGTTTGTGGATTGAAATTCATCAAAACATATTCTTTTCTTTCCTAATAATGATATTATCAGGAATTTAGGCGTTTGACTAATAACTTCATTTTGGCTCTTAATTTTATTTTCAATTCTCTGCCATTCACGTAGTATGGCGTTGAATTGATTGATGGTTTTAACGAAGATAATTATTATTTGATCGGGTTTTTTACGTGCTAATAATGCACTAAGGGTTGCGATGGTCTTTCCACTACCAGTTTCAGCTTCAATCATGATTTTACCATTCGGTGGTAATTCTAATATTGAAGAAATAATAATTGCTTGAGAATCCTTGTATTGATCATAAGGGAATATCTGGGCGATTTCAAATTCATGAAAATTTCTACTATCACTCAACTCTTTAGAATCCTCCTCCTCCAACCAAGATTCATAGAAGTTCTTATCAATCATTTAGTATAAATCCCCCCATCATGTTTGGTTTGCAGAATCGTTTTTCTTCCAAAGCTCTGATGTACGAATAACCCATCAACATCCATATTTTTATCTATTCCTAGATATTTTGTCATTTGTTGATGATTGAGATGTTTATCATGGATCTTACAATCAAATGAATGTATCCAGGACAGGTCATTGCCAATCTCATTCATGTGGAGTAGAATCTGTCTGAAATCTTGATAGTGTCCAAGATGTTTTAAGATAATATCAGACACCTTGTGGGTGGCATTTACAGAAAAAACTAGCCAGCTTGAAGGAATCAGAGCCTGTTCTTTCATTAAACAAAACAGTATGAGTAATGCTTGTTTCTGTCTCTCTGAGATACCTGAAATATCTATAACACGATATCGTAATTGATTTTTCTCCTGCCCTTCATTCATCTCTCTTGCATCCAAAGTCAAGAAATCTTCAATATGTTCGATATTATCTCCGTTGACAGTTGTTTCCTGTTTAAATCCATTGAAGACTGGATCATCAAACAAGCCCCTAAATTTGCTCAATACATCTGTGGAGATATCAATATTAAATTCCCTGTATGTTTTGGAGACTAAAAGGTCACGAGTCATCAGTTGAGATAAGGTTTCCTCACCATCCAGCAGATATTTCAATTCAATAAATTGGGATATCAGTTTGACAAAGGATGGACTGTACTCTGTTTTATTATCATCAGGTAACAACTTAGCCCAAAGTTCAAATAATAATTCCAAAAATTTTGGATGTTTTAATCCGTACTCAACTAGGTTAATTCGTATATCATGGATAGATTTAATGATAATTTCCTTGGGATTTTCATGATTTATTTGAGAAATTAAGTTCTGATTATCTGTTATTATTAATCCTTGCATGATAAAATCAAAGTTTAGAATTTGGGGAAGAAAATCAGATGAACCAATATACAGTACATTGCTTGGCTCATCCATGAAAACTGGATGTTGTCGAAGATCTGACCCGATATAATATTTTCCATACATGTATGGGACTTCAAGTTTACGATTATTATATTCACCAATCAATTTCTGCAGTAGCTCAAATTCATATGTTCCCATTTCAATATGGTACTTGGGTAATTGAGCTAGCGCATTGGTATTGAACACCAAATTCCCAGTTTGGTCAATGCATACCAATTTACGGATAAGCTTGTTTGAGTATGAATTCAGTTCTAATCTTGAGAACCGGGTTTCAGAAATATGCAAACGATCAAGGGAGCGAAAATTTTCAACAGATTCACTTTTGGTATAAGCTATCAATACAAATTTGTGATGAATGGGATTATTACTAGGTAATTTAATTAAACAAACTGTGACGCTACCAAGTTTCAAAGCTCTGTGAATCGGAGAATGTATCTCAGAAATCAGTCGATGGCTGGAATCAGATAATTCGAAACTTCCATCACTTTGTAATCTTATAGGTTCAAAACTTTTGAGAGATGAATGTTCAATATCATCGAATGTATACATTCCAAATTGTAAGTAGTAGATGGTATCCTCATGAAAAATTTTGGTGGTAAAGGGATTACTTACAATCTTGTTTTTCCCAATATTTCTATTTATTAGATGATTCAAAACTGGTATGACAATTATAAAGATGGTAAAAGCATTCCAATAAAAATCAAAGCTATAAGGATAAATTAAACTGTGATATCTGGTTTGAGTAATCATAAACGATACTACAGAGTAAATGGAACCAAAAATCCACTTCCACCTTGGATCCATTTTGAAAGTTAGGTAAAAAAGTGAGGACATAAACAGAAGTAGCTGTAATGGTATAAAATCAAGTATTAGTATTTCCATAATATCACTCATTTACCACTAGATGAACTCCATACTCATCAAAAACCAAGCTGTGAAATTTGTCGTCTTCAGAGAGCATAGTCAAAATATCCGCAGAAATGTAAGCTTGTTCGATCTGTTTATTCCCTGAAGTATTCAGCTGGTTTATTTCGATTTTATTGTTGATAATCCGATTGAAAAGAAATCTCAGTAAGTTTATGGCACCGAGTGCCATCAAGAAATTTACAAAATAAAATATAATTTGATCAATTGACATTTTAGTTCATCTCCTCCATTGGATCATCTGTCATATTTAGGGGAACAAAATGTTCTTCTGGAGTTTCAATTTTCTTATCAAAATTATTTAACTCTTCTTGAAATCTCCTAACCAGATTTACCGCTTCCTGTGAAACATTATCTGTGAACACTTGATACTTTTGAGCACTACCAAGTTTCAGAGAGTGAGTTTGATTGAGGTTTGATTTTGGTCCCAAGTCCAATGTAGGCAGTTTTGAAAGAGGAGAATATTCTTCACCGGAAAGAAAGATGAAATTAATTCCAAAGTAGAGAGTCATTACCTTGGTAAGTAAGGAGGAGACGGAATCCTTGACAAAGATTTTTTGCATTTCTCGACTCTGAATCACAATGGTCAAATCCTCCAAATGTTCAAGATCAACAATGGTTTTCATCTTTCTCATACCAAAGATCAACATGAAACAGAAGATCACTATGTCCTCAGGAGAATGATTATTTGTGTTGACAAAGCTATAGTGTGGTAGGATTTCATCAAGATTTGAGTTTGATGCTTCTTCGATCAAACCATCTTTATTGTTATTTTGGATATTGCTACCATCCACAGGGTCCATTATTGATCTCATTGTGAACATCCGAATTATATGATAGAGTTTGGAGACTGATTCTGATTTACTAATAAAAGATTTGTTGCTGAGTTGTCGAGCCAAAAGTGTCTGAAGTTGCCCTATTGTCTTGATCTTTCTGAGTTCTTCTTTATCATATTCTGCAACTTCTTGAAACACTTTCATCAAATCTGGTATTGCTGAGAAGTTCTTCTCCCCATACACGATATCTATTGTATTAAATATTAACATAAATTGGAAGAGTTCCTCTCTACTATCCATTCTAAGTAGGTCTAGACGGAAATCTGATGGGTTGACTGAATTGAAGCCAATGGGATTTATTGGTGAAAAAATTATGATCCATCTATTTAGAAGTTCATCTGGATTTTGCCCTTGGGCTTGAATTCCGTTTTGATTTAAATCTTGTAGGTTTTCTTTGTTTTTCAAATACTGCTGAATTGGGACCATGAGATCTCGAAAGCTGTAGTTAAAGATGAATCTGCTTAGTGAGGGTTGTGTGCCCTTTACAAAGAACTGATTGCCAGGTTCGAGATAATAATCATTCGTGACAGTTGATTTCATCGAAAAGATATAGTTAGGCTCGAGCAAAGTGACCTCAGCTTCACTGCGATTTTTTGATCTTGCGAGGTTTGAAATTGGTTTGAGATTGGTGTTGAACTTGGTTTCGGGCATGTATTGGGAGAGGAGGGCAAGTTGGGTGTCCATGCTGAGGTAAATCTGTTGGGAATGTTTGTGGGTGAGGTTTCTCCGTGGGATGATTATTAGATTGTCATCGATTGTGAAATGCTTCTTGAATTTCCGGACCGACGGATAGAACTCAAGAACTGATGGGCGATTGATGATTTTTTGTTTGTTTATTTGAGGTGGAAAAACCGGACCGACATCAATGAAAAGTAGGAGAAAAATCGAATGGTTCTTTTGTCGGTCCGGTTTTAATGGGAATAACTGTATCTTAACCTGGCTGTCTAACAAGGCGATCATATTTTTTTCCAAGTCTTTTTGGTTTCGCTTGTTTTTCCAATTAGCTATCCAATCTTTGGAGTGGTTTAGGGATACAAATGGTCTCTCAATTAATATTGCACGATTACGGAGGGCATTGACTTTTTTCATGTACGACTGTGGGTGGATTTGGCCTGAGGTGAAGCGATCCCGGAGTTTGCTGATTTTTAATCTGATCTCTTCTGTTTCCTGGTTAGTGTGAGCTTTGTATTTGATCTGGGGATAACGTCCCATTGTTTTGATCTGAACGAAATTGTGGAATTGGAGGTTATCATCTTTATTGAGGAAGCGGATGTAGATCCCGTTCTTGAAATATTCTGTTTGTATCTTGTGATACGGTTTAACGAATGTAATGTGATCCATTAAAGAATTAATGCTGTCAAAACTATATAAGAAAGAATTTGTGTTTTTATGTTTGTTAAATTGGGATACATCAAGATTTCATATCTTCAGGCCTTGAAAGCGTCATATAGTATATTTATTTGCTATGTGGGAATTCTTGACCCGACATTAAAATCGATATTTTGTATTACTAATTTTCAGAGGTCTGAAAGAGGCTTATGAAACAATCTTAATGAAGGATAACAATTGAAGTTTTTGGTTTAAATTTGATATTTAAAATAGCATTCGGGTTGAGATGAATGATTATTTCTTATAGAATTTCTGGATCGACATAAGTTTTTAATCTACAAACCTCTCAATCATGAGCGAGATTGCTATAGTGACATTTCCGTACCGACAAAATAATTTCATTCAGCAATTCATTTTCATGTGTATTTATGATTATTTTATTTTCCGTACCGACATAAAATGTTTGATCTACAAACCTCTCAATCATGAGTGAGATTGCTATAGTGACATTTCCGTACCGACAAAATAATTTCATTCAGCAATTCATTTTCATGTGCATTTTTGATTATTTTATTTTCCGTACCGACATTAAAATCAGGATGAAGAATAATAACATAATTGAAAGCTATTTATCAGAGGTCCCTTCAGATAATAATCAAATAATTAAACATTCAGAAATGAAATATGGACCTTTAGATCGATGAGAGTTAAATTTATCTACCACATACTAATTTGCAAAATTTATTTTGATGTTCGAAAGTTGTGGTTTCTTATATAGGTTTCATTGTATATTGTTTATAACCCAAGATTGTCATGTTCTGGGATTTGATTAATTATTAACATTGATTAATCAAAGAACATGAAGAAAAAACCTAATTCAGGTGATGAGCTCGTATTTGCTGTTTATCTACAACCTGAATTAAACCCGTGATCATCGGATGTCAGTGGATGTCTGTTTCTATTTGAAAAAAAAGGTTTGATCACGACCTCTTACGATTATGATGTAGGTGTATTTAGCTTGAAAATGGAGAATGTGTTTTGATGAGAAAGGACGAGGATGATGGAGATTTTGATGATAACTGTGGTTATTCCTTGGATGAGGAGGAATTGCTTGAAGATTCGAAAAAGAGTTTGTTTGGTAAAAGGGGTTCAAGGGGTGATGGGGATTTTGAATTTGAGTTGGATGATGACAGGGAACGTGAGCTAGGACTGGAAGGTGAAGTAGATGAGTTGGGTGATCCGGTGCAGAATTCGAGTCGGTACGGAAATCTTCAGGATAGCTTTGAGATGGATCGGTGGGATGTGTCGAAAGGTGAACGAATTTCGAAGGAGGAGACGCAGGAAGGGGGGTCCGTGATGTCGCTCAAGGGTGCTGTAGGGTCGGTCAAGGATACGTTGAGTAGTGATCCGGGACGAGTTTTAGATAAAATAAAGGAGTTAGGAAGAGAAGTGTTTGGATCAGAAAATTCAATTGATGATAATGAAATCAAAATAAGCTTGGAGATTCCTGAAAACCCAATATTAGGTCAAAATCATAAAGGAGTTCGATTGTCAAAGTTAGACGAAAATTTAGAAAAATCCATGAAAAACGATGCTATTTTTTCAGAATTAGAGAAGATAACTCAAGGACAAGATGATTCTCGATTTCTAACTATTAGTAACTCGCAAAAAGGCCATAATTTAGCAGATAAATACTTACTTCAATTGAATAATGCCGTCGGTAAGGAATTTGAAAAGGTAATCTATGGATACTTAGAAGACATTTCAGAATCACTTAATGCTGATGAGGTTGTTACTCAAAAACGACTAGACATTATTGACAATTCAGGCCAGAAAAAATACGTGATTCCAGATATAACACTATATACAAATTCAGAGCCTTCTATTTTTGTCGAGTTGAAAACAAGTATCCTTGCTGTCGGAGCTAAAGACATTGCTTACATTGGGGAGCATTATCCAAAAGCGAATTTGAAGATTGGGATATTAAATTGTTCAACAAATAAGATATCGGAATATGAGAAGCTAAATGAACTGGTTGATCAATATGTGGATCTAAGACTCGATGGTGATGAGAGGATCGATGCTATCAAGGAATTGTCCGTGAAAATTGAAATATGGAACAGGGATGACTTGAACAATCTACTTGCACCAGAAAATAGAAAGCATTTTGTAGATGATTTAGATAAATTAAGTGAGAAGAGTATTGTCCTAGATGGGAAATACCGAGCTATGCATAACTCATATGATAAATTGGTGTCTGCATCTGATCAGATGAAAAAGAAAATTATTGATACAGGATCAAATTCTGAAGAACGCATCAAAATTGAGAACGATATCCAGAAACTAACAGATTCTAAAGATGTATATAATTCATTCTACACTTTATCCTACTTGGAAAAAATTATAGAATTACAGAGATGTACTGTGAGGGAGATGACAGATCTGTTGGATAATTCAACGATGGCAACATACAATCGATTAGAAGAATTGGTAAATGATTCAATTATTAAAAAGGAAATAATCAATCCTAAGCTCTCAATTTACTATTATCATGATGAGCACAAGCCTAATTATTTGGACTATGTGGATCCTATCCCAAAGGAAGGATATGAAATAATGATGCAGCACGGATATTTGGATAAGTTCCCAATTGATTTTAGTCAGATTATGGATAAAATGGGAGAAAGTCATACACTTATGGCTAAAACAATTTCACTCTTTGGGAATAACAGTTTAGTGACCAATGATACGGTAAAAGAATTGATTTTGGATGGTACAATTGAATCTTACAATAAGGCACGAAAATATTTGGGATGGTTCCATCAGGAGGGGTTTCTGGATCGTGAAGAACTTCCATGGGAAAGAGGATCATTTTCTTATTGGTTGAAAGGTGATCCGAAACCAGATTTCAAAGAATTAGTCAACAATGCTCCCGAGGCACTAAAAAATACGATTTCATATATCGAAGGTAAAACAGGATTTGAATTCAAAGAGTTTGAACAAATTCGGCAGTTATTTGCTCGAAGTCCTAATGAAGTGGTTATTGATCGGTCTTGGCGTGGTGCTACGAAACTGTTTGAATTTATTTTGGAAAATCAGGAAGTATTTGATACAGGGGTAAAGGATCCTGTGTTGTTGGAAATGTTGCATAATAGTGGAAGATCAGTTCCAAGAATCAAGTCAGTAATTGAAGAACTAAAGTCATTAGAATACTCTGGTTTACTTGATAGAGAAAATTCTACAACTAAATTAAATCTTCAATTTAATAAATCGAATCTCGAAAGTGCTATTAACTCAAAGATGAGTCCTCAAAAATTTGTATATCCTATATCTTCAGATTCAATCCCTGATAATGCTGATCACCTTGCTCGTCAAATGCTAAGAGAGAATGGACTACCGGCTCATGATATTGACACATTAGCGACTGCAGATCTCAAAGTTTACTACATAGGGCATACTAAACAAATCGATATTCTCCATCCATTAAGTCTAACGTCGATTTTAGACAACAAAACAAGATATTTACAAGGGTCTTTAAGACGATTAGTAAATTTAGATTTAGTTGATCGATACTACGCACCACGTGCTCTAGATGCTGGGAATAAATTGACATATTATAGGATAAAAGGTACAGGTGAATCTTCAATTAAAGAATTAGAAAGTCTAATTGATCCAGATTTAATGTCTGTCTTCAAAAAGGTTGAAAATGGGTCAGGAATAAAAATAACTGAGTTTACTCCGTCTAAATTAAGGGATATTTTCGGATCGAGCTGGTTGAAAAATTTTGAAATTTATAATATCACAAAATCTACTCAAAATAGCCAATTTGATGGGATTGATGTTATGAAACTTAGAGAATCGCTTATTGACAAGGGTCTGTTCAAATCTATCACCAAGAAAAAAGTTTCAAATTATTTGAGTCAATTATGTAATTCTACTTTACCGTTGTTAAAAAGAGAGAAATCGGCTAATAAATTCACATATTATTTTAGGTAGATCCAATACTAAGAAAATTTACATCATTGGATTTTGTAATTTTACCCACCTAGTCGGTGAGACCCCTGGAGGTATAAATATCCAACAAACAATGATTTAAAAATTAAAAAGAAGTAAAGTAGGCGTTTATGGGGTTTTGGATCAGATTGGTTGTGACTAGATGGGTGTGGAGTCGCTGGAGGAATAAATGTCCAAACTGATAAGAATTATTTCGATATAATTTATTGAATGTCAATCAATAAAGTAGTGAATATCTTGTAATGATCATTATTTTGTAAAAATCAGATTTCATCTATCCAATCGAGATTCAAAATTTCCAAATTATTGATGAACAGACACACTATAAACTTTACAGTTATAATATGCTAATTAAATTTCACACAAATGGCACGTAAAGTATACATGGTGTCTGGTGGAGTATCTAAATTTGCTAAATCCAGACCCGACAAAACTTTTCAGGCAATAGTCAAAGAGTCGTATGACTACGCACTTGGAGATTTGAAAATACCTGCGAAAGACGTACATGATAAAATTGATGGCTCTACAGCCTCTTATTTCTCGGATCATTTTACCCGACAATTAATGGCTGGGATCATGGTACAAGATTATCTCGGTCTCATCCCACGTCCTAGCTACAGGAGCGAGGGTGGTGGTGCTACAGGTGGTATAAACGTCCAGAGCGCATTTAAAGAGATTGCCAGCGAAAATATGGATCTGTGTGTAGCTTATGGATTTGAAACTATGTCTCATGTCAACACGTGGAAAGGTAATGAGTTCATTGCATTAGCATCCGACATCTCGTTCGACTTCCCAGTAGGCGGATTTTACAGTGGATACTACGCTATGATGGTAACACGGCATATGAAGGAGTTTGGGACCACGGTAGAGCAAATGGCAGCAGTTTCTGTTAAAAATCATCGAAATGCAATGTTCAACCCTTATAGTCAAAAACAAGCAAAGCTTACCATCCAAGATGTTAGAAATAGTCCTATGGTCGCTTGGCCACTAACTCGACTTGACATTTGTGTTATGAGTGATGGAGCTGCTTCAGTACTCTTAGCTGATGAGGACACTGCATATGTATTGTCCGATAATCCCATACAAATCACTGGAATTGGTACTGGGACAGACGCGATGAGAATGGCAGATCGTCCGCACAAAGATGTAATACTTGCTACAAATGAAACACCAGAAGATTATGTAGGAGATCAATTTTATGGAGGTAAATTGAAATATCCCGGTGTACATTCATTCCGAGCTGGGAGATCAGCTGGGAACAAGGCGTACAAGATGGCTGGTATAACAAATCCTGCAAAAGAATTAGATTTTGTTGAACTACACGATGCATACACTTCTTCAGAAATACAAACTGTAGAGGATCTAGCACTTTGTAAATATGGTGAGGGTGGACCATTTTCAGCTAATGGAGCTACTTTCATGCCAGGAATTGATTATGGTCTTGATTTTTCTGAAGAACAGGGAACTATGCCTATTAATCCTTCAGGAGGTCTCATCGCATGTGGACACCCTGTAGGTGCAACTGGATTAATGCAAGCGGTATTCTCATTCTGGCAGTTACAAGGGTCAATGTCTCGTCACTTCCAAAAAATGGGAATGAATGAGCTCGATTCAAAAATGCTACAATTGCCAAATCCTAAACGTTCAGCGATTCATAGTCACGCGGGGACCGGTACATATGTTACAGTTTCTATAATGGAACGACCTGACGGCCAAGAACTCGAATCAGGAGGCAAATAGGATGAAGAAAAATCCAAACGCAAAATTAGAAGAAGACTGGAAAGACCTTTCCGGCACCACCGTACTCAACCTCCCATTTCCCGACGATTGGACCGACGAGGAGCTCAAACGCATGAAACCAATCATGATCAAGCAGCCCCTTGAGCAAAAATATTATCATTCCTATGGCCAAGATAGCCCATGGTTCGCAGCAGTCAGCAACGGAATTTTATTAGGTTCCAAATGCACCCACTGTAATTTTGTCACAGCAAATCCTAAACTGGCCTGCCAAGAGTGTTATTCCACAGATTCAACAGTCTGGACAAAATTACCTAGCGAGGGTAAAATCCACGCATTCACAGTCTGTCATTTCGGTGCAGAAGCATTCTTAGACCAAACTCCATTCATTTTGAGTCTTATCGAATTTGAGGGAGTTGACACGTTATTCCTTACAAGAGTAATTGGTCTCGACACTGCAGAAGCATCTCTTGATTGGATAGGCATGGAAGTAAAAGCCAAATTTGCCAAACTAAGCCAACTCAAACCCACAGATGTATATTTCGTCCCAAAATAATGTATCGATTGGGTTGAACGTTTCTATTGTACAAGCTTTGAAAACTCAGTAATCAAAAATAAATATTCATCTGCATCGATTATTCCTTCCTCATATACCTGACTTATGTTAGAAAATACGAAATCTAGAGAATTAAAGGAATTCATTAGTAAATTAAATTTCATCTCCATTGGCAAATCTTCATCTTTTAAGATCTTTAAGGTCATATGGGAAATTATTTCTTCATCAGAAAATTTTGAGGCCTCTATTTCTCTCTTCCTCGCCATTTCTGTAAAATCCTTTTGCTCTGACATATGGGCTCTGTTAGGAAATCGAAAATAATAATATTTAAAGTGGAAGGATTTAGAAATAAAAATAAGCTTGCATTCATTTTCAATTAAAATAGATCATCATACCTAATCATTCCCAAGTAAAATTGATTAATCGATCGAGGTTCTTTCTTTCAAATTGAATTAGATATCTAATGTTTAAACAAGTTAATTGATTACAGATATTAAAGTTTCGTAATTTATTCGAATTGCGTATTAGGATGATACTACGCAATTGAGTTTTTTGAATTCTCAAAGTGGTTAAACTCTAGCCCGTAAGATTTTCATAAAGACCTAATCATTCATTAAACCCATCAGTCCTTTTCATAGAAAAAACGGAATAAACTTCTTACTCTTTTTCATATATTCCCTATATTCATCTCCGAATTCATTAATAAGCAGCTCTTCCTCATAAATTGCCCTATTATTCAGAATTTTGAAGTAGACAACAAATGATATCATGGATACCAATAATGATTGGGTTATCAGAATAAATCCCACGAACCCAAAAATTACACTACCATAAATTGGATGTCTGACATATTTATAGATCCCATTAGTTATTAATTCATGAGTATCCCTTATTACAAGGATTCCGGTTGCTTGTTTACCAAGATTAATTCTGGAAAATACTAACATCGTTACTGCAAAAAAATAGACAATCAGACCTATAACCGATAGGATATCATTTCTCCAACCATAATATTCGACCTCTACTACGGCTCCAATTAGAACGAATGGGTTTAGAAGGAATAGGATTACGAGGTATTTTTCAAAATTACCCTGCCCCTTTTTTTCTTCTTCAATCGGTCTTATGATTGTATCAATTATACCTCCTGTATAGAGCATTATCAAATATGTCAGATAGTATGTATCTTGGAAAATATCTGGTTTGATGATGTAAAAAATACCAGTGTAGTATACGATATACACGACTATAATGAATAGTAACTTTTGCAAGAATACGCTCATATCGTCAATTCACTAAAATTTATTTTCTCATCGGACATTTGAATTATTCTGTCTAAGATCATCGATTAAGATCGTGAAAATTGAAAAAGATGAATAATTTGTATATTTAGTTACAATATTTGTATTCATAAACTATTCTAATTACGATTACAACCAACATTGAATAATGATCTATCGACCTTGGTTTATTTTTGCAGAATCCTCATTTGTTTTTGCATCTCGATAATGTAAGTGATGATTTCACTCTTATCAAGCCTTTCAGCTAGATTAGGTGAACTTCTTAGGATGTCTAGCATACTACGCATTTCGCAGAATTGGCTAGTTTGAGGGGTTTGACATTATAAATCTAATTAAAATTTCTCAATTTGTAATGCGTATTAGGATGATAATCTACTCGTATTGTTGACACATGTCAGACATTTAATTCGATCGATGCTAGTTTCTAAATCCAGCGTCTAACACGCTTTTTATAATCAAGATATTCATCTCCAAAAACTTCCTCCAAATTCTTCTCTTCCCAGCCAATGAACTTGATATGGAATAAGAAAAATAGAACAAGAGTTAAAATTGTTAATAGTAAACTAGTCGTAACAATTGCCAATCCAACGAGCATAATAACAACGGCGAGATATATTGGATTCCTGCTATGTTTATAGGGTCCTTCAAACACAAGCTTTGACGGGATATGAAAGGGCTCTCTTGCTTTAAGACCGATTTTTCCAATTACAAGTAGGGTGTAATTTGCCCAAGCTACTAATATTAATCCCAAAAAAATTATCATAAAGCATAAGAGATTGTAAGGGTAGGGTGTATTGATATTTTCCGGAAAGGAAAACAGAGTTGAAATGCCAGGAAAACTCTTACCGAAAGCTATAATCAATAATGACAAAAAATAGCTGACATGTGTCAACAATACGAGTAGGATATCATTTCTCCAACCATAATATTCGACCTCTACTACGGCTCCAATTAGAACGAATGGGTTTAGAAGGAATAGGATTATGAGGTATTTTTCAAAATTACCCTGCCCCTTTTTTTCTTCTTCAATCGGTCTTATGATTGTATCAATTATACCTCCTGTATAGAGCATTATCAAATATGTCAGATAGTATGTATCTTGGAAAATATCTGGTTTGATGATGTAAAAAATACCAGTGTAGTATACGATATACACGACTATAATGAATAGTAACTTTTGCAAGAATACGCTCATATCGTCAATTCACTAAAATTTATTTTCTCATCGGACATTTGAATT
>MDVR01000066.1 GCA_001940725.1 Candidatus Heimdallarchaeota archaeon LC_2
CGGGTGTTGCAAACCAGTTTGTTGGTAAAAATTAATCATGAAATCAGCAATACCAGGTGTACCATATGTCCATCTAGTGCTGATCAATGTTCCATTTGTAAAGTCAGCATAGGCTTCTGTCCATGCAAAACCTACAGTTGAATTAGCACTGTTAATCAAGAAATCCCCAGCATCTTCTGCTACATCCATGTAATGTTGATTACCTGTGGCTTGGGCCAATCTGGTGTAAATATCTGCTACACCAGCTGCACCAGCATAGTATGAACCATGGATGTCATTAATTGCGATACTTCCATTATCATAAAGAGCTTCATACCATGCAATACCGCCTTCTACGGGTGTTGCAAACCAGTTTGTTGGTAAAAATTAATCATGAAATCAGCAATACCAGGTGTACCATATGTCCATCTAGTGCTGATCAATGTTCCATTTGTAAAGTCAGCATAGGCTTCTGTCCATGCAAAACCTACAGTTGAATTAGCACTGTTAATCAAGAAATCCCCAGCATCTTCTGCTACATCCATGTAATGTTGATTACCTGTGGCTTGGGCCAATCTGGTGTAAATATCTGCTACACCAGCTGCACCAGCATAGTATGAACCATGGATGTCATTAATTGCGATACTTCCATTATCATAAAGAGCTTCATACCATGCAATACCGCCTTCTACGGGTGTTGCAACAGATTCCATCCAAATCATGGCATCTTCAGCTGCATTTAGATATTCATAGGTTGAATTGGCAGTCAAACCGAAAAATGGTAGATCTGTGGAAAGCCTCTGGTAAAGGTTCATGAATTGAAGAGCATTGCCCGGCGCACCCTTTAAGACTCCAGTCTTGTAGAGGGGATCAGTTATACCAACCTTTTCTGGGAATTTGAGACCATTACCGTCAACAACACCGGTTGAAAGAACATAATTTGTTGCATCAACTGCTGTTTGTAGTGCATCATAATCTCCCATCGAGTCATAATGGAGGAAGAATTTTGCTACACCACCAATACCATAGTAAATATAATTATCTACATATAGGTCAGTTGTTGATTTTGTCCATGATATACCATTCGCACCAACAAAACTTGATGCATCAAGGCCGAGTGCAACATTCTGTGCACCTTCAAGGAACATATCATCACCAGTGGCTTGGTAAGCCCCAAGCATAAATAATCCAATGCCTGAACCACCATGGCCCATTCCTACGTAAATCTTTGTTGCTAGATTAGAATCAGTGAAACCCCACCCGTTACCTAGAACAACGGCTACATTTTCATAGTGTTTGTAAATATCATATACAAGATTTAAATATCCAGCATTGCTATTTAATTCATGAGCTCGTATAAGAACTGATCCAATACCCGCACCACCGCGACTCCATCCATTTTGGTATTCTCCAGCACCAAGTTTATTTTCAAACATGGCACCATCATTAGTGTCATAATCTGCATGAGCAGTTAACCAGCTAAGTGAAGAAGTAATTAAATTTGATACTTCCACTTTTTCATTTACTTGATAGAGATCTATAAGGAATGAAACTATTCCCGCTATACCATGCCATCGGCCAAGATAAACAAAGGAATCTGGATTTCCTACAAATTGCAACCAATAGTCTCCGTCTGTATCGGTGTCTTTGGTAGCGGATAGAAAGAGGTAGTGACCGTAAGCAACATCAAGATAGAGGCTATTACCAGTCATTCTGTATACTTCAAGAAATACTGCTCCAATTCCTGGGCCACCCTTGGACCATCTTGTAGATGTAAGATTTGCGTCTTCTCCACGATTTTCAGTCCAAGCATATCCATCAACTACTGGTGTATAAGTATTACCAGTGGGTGTATCCTCAGCAGTGTTTTCGTTAATAAGGTAGGTTAGCCCTTCCTCGGCGACTGTTAAGTATGCGGGATCATGGGTAATTCTAGAAAGTCTTGCTAGGAAGCTTACAATGCCACTCACTCCACCATAGAATGAGTTGGGAACTTTACCATTGTTTGATGTCTCATTTGCATAATAGACTTCATACCAGAATGAGCCACCATTTCCATCAGAGCTTTTTAAAGAAACTAACCAGTCACCAGCACCAATTGCTAGCGTAAGAGGAGTTTCTACATCTTCTTGGTTAAGACCCATGAAAAGTGAAGATCTAACTCTATCTTCATAAATATCAAGCATGAGACTTCCGACTGAAGCAGTTCCTTTTGTTTGACCTGATTTGTATACTTCATCTCCAGTTTTATTGGTTTCAACCCATTTAAGACCTGCACTTACTCCAACTTCAGCGAGGTCAACATATTGTCTTATAATATCTTCCACTACATCTGTTGTATCATATCCGTCAGAAACAATGACTTTTACAAAATCATGAATGTACCTGAAAAATGTGGTATCACCACCTACTGCATAAGAGTGTAGGTAGTAAGTTCCATGTTCCATTGGAGCAACGAATGCTTGTTCATAATCTCCAGTGGAATCACCAGCAACCATTGGAAAGTTGCCAAAAGACACAGTTGCTGGGGTAAATAAAGCATTGTCTCCATCAAGGATATTGTAACCTATTATTAGGTCATTACCAGAGGCACCTGATAGATCTGCTCCGTATCCTTCGATCCAGGATGTAACTGTGAATGCCTCTCCAGGAGTTACTGCATAAACTGGTAAGTCAAATAGAATTTCACCAGTCGTAGGTAAATTTGCAGAGCCAATCAAAGTGTGGCAACCCAATCCGTCGGCTCCAGGTCTCCAGATGTTAAAAGAATCCACATCTGACGTGGAGTTGATTTGTGGGGCTATTATCATACTTGCAGCTAATACAATTAAAACTGCGATTGTACTTGTTCTCATTTTATCACTCATTTGTTTTTAAGTTTGATTTAGATCAATTGATCATTGTAAACAATTGCTATTCATTATATATCAATTATTTTACAAAAATAGCTATCTTCTAATCCTATATATATTTCATGATAAATCATGATTAAACAATACAATTATACAATTAATGATTAATTATATGTATAATTGCTTTAATTGTTTAGTATTTATTGTAAATATTTTGATATTTATTATTATTAAACTTTAGTTGTAATTTATTAAAAAATATAACAAAAAAACATGCTATATGTGTGATATTGTGGATATTTACTTCATTTTATGAGATAATTGGTTATAAATTTCATGTTAATAACATCAAATGATTATATTTATTTTTGTATTAATTTATTTAATTAAACCTGAATATCAAGAATATATGTCTGTAGTATTTTAAATCATTTATTCATTTCTTCTGTTTGCAGGAATTATTGGAATTAGGGCAAAAAGTATTGTCGCAATCCAAATTGGTGAGGTCATATAATATTCCTCGACAATTAAATGAATTCGAACAATTTGATTATTTTCAATTCTGAATGGATCTCCTCTTTGAAGGTTGAAAAATATCTCTTTTCCATTCGGATACGTAATCCAAGTTGCTTGAATATAAGAAAAATCATATCCATTTTGATCAATGACTGAAATAGTTCTTTCAAACGTTTTTCCATCTTTATTCATTGAAAGATTGATGTTGACAATAAATCCTCTAGAAGTATTTACTGGTCCAGTAGCTGAAACAAGAGTTATAACCATTCCATCAGGTATAGTAATGGAATTCCCAGTATTAATAATATAAGGATCATTTGATTGTCTTGTTTCAATTGATGGCCCTGCTCCATTTGCGATAATTGTTAAAAAGACTAACAGCATTGCCACATGACTAACAAGTCTTCTAGGTGTTATTTTTCTCCGCGATTTTTTCTTATTTATTTCTGAACTCAGCATAAAGAGAATGCTGAGGATTATTATCAAAATGAGTAATAATTTGAAAATTGATTCAATAGAATTGAATATTTTTGAAAAACTCTGATCTATAGGTTTGACCCAAAAAACATATCCAAAAATAAGTGAAATAATTGATATCCCCATTATTACCATGTTGGAATTATATTTATTTTGAATATTATCTACAAGTAACCCTAGAGTTATTCCGAGAAAACCTATTCCATTAATTAAAGGGTAAGTATTCTCAAAATCACGATCGAGTTCGAATAAATTATTTGCTAGTTGTAAAAGGATTAAAGTAAAATTTCCAAGTATCAAGAAATTAAATGATAATACACCTATGTTAAATCCACTTGGTTTTGCAATATCATCACTAACTCGAACTGGTGACATTGGTTGCCATTTGTGACGAATCCATCCAATAATAAGTGGGACTAGTGTTAAAACAATTAGACCTAAAAATAGTGGGGCTACAGGTGAACCAGCATAATTATGTAGGCCTTCCAAAATATTACTTGTAATCAACCATGCTGCGAAGAAAACAAGTGGGAATCCTATTATTCCCAATAAAAGATAAAGAGCTTGATTTGACCCAATTTCATGAAGATGAAGCCGATAACCACTGACCAGCCATAAAATAACGGAAACAACAATAACACCATCCCAACTCCAATATCCACCCCAATTCGCTTCATGGGTCCAGATTATTCCCAGGGTAAGAACTAGCGAAGTTAAAACCCATGTTATTCTAGTTATTACGCGATCAAATTTAATCAAATCTAAACTGAAAGCACTTTTCATATCTGGAGATTTAATCCAGAAGAATGATGAGATTGTCCAGGATATGAAAAACCCAGTATAACTTGCAAACGCAAGTGGTGGATGAATGAAATTCCAGATAGATAATAATGATGGATTCATCCCAATAGGGATGCTTCCTGCCTCTGCAGCCCGATAAGGTCTTTGCCCCATCAGAAGGAAGAGGATAATAATTCCACCCCAAAGTAATATTTCGAAGAATAATGAATATTCCTTGAGTTCAGACATTTTACCTTTAGTTTTTGGATAGAATTTAACAAAAATTAGTGATAAAGATATCCAAGTAAACCATGTCCACAAGTGATATGATCCCCATCTATCAGTCCAAGACGCTGCTATTAATTCACCTGTTGACATCCATGATGCTGCAGAATTCATTATTATTTGAAAATCTGTGTCAATATTAACAAGAATGACTGCTAAAGCTATTTGGCTAATTGAAAGGAATATAGTAGTGGAGTGGACCAAAATGATTGTATATTTTTCGTATTTGGCATTCTGAAAATTAGATCTTCTATTTAAACTAAATAAAATACCTGAAATAAATGCTGGAATAAAAACTAGATATAAAAATGAGCTCAATATTATTTGAAATGCCACTGATTTCTCTTTCCCTAACGAATTTAAACTGTTTAGAAAAATTCAAATTATATCGTCAAAAATGCATTTAAAATTAAGATCTCAAGGATAATATTATTTTATATTTATTCATTATAATTGATTATTAAATTTATTTCTACCACTCCCCATTCTTAGAATTAAAAAATGAGTTTCCCACTAATGAAAACAATGATATCAGAGAAGCTTGGACGACTAGATCTTTGTATTGATATAAAAAATGTAAAAATTTCCTATGAATTTTATAAAAATATGGGCTACGAAATGGTTGAAGGTAATCTAGAAGAGGGATGGGGAGTGATGGAGATTGGGAATCTACGTCTTGGCTTGTATGAGGGGATGTCTAAATATGATGAATTTGGAAATAAAATTTCTTTGAATTTTAGGGGTGGGAAAGTAAAAGAGATCACAGAAGAAATTATTGATCATGGGTATTCATTCTACAAAAAATTTAATGAAGGCAAGAAAGGGGGTGGAAATTCATCTATTTATGATCCTAATGGAGTATCCTTATTCTTTGATACTGCTCCACCGGAAATTGATCTACTGGATCGGGTACAATTGAATAACATAACTAAATCTGACCTGGGCCTATGTGATATTTGTTTTGATGTAGAAGATTTACTTTCAACGATTAAATTTTATACTGATCTGGGACTTTCTAAAATCGATGGTAGTGAAGATGAGGGCTGGATAATATTAGGACAGGGTAATCTTAGATTAAGTTTATATCAAGGGAATGGAAAAGATTTAACTATAAATTTTCGAGATGGTAATATCAAGGCAATTACCCAACGTCTTAAACAAAACGGATTAAAATTCAATACTGAAAATATTCAAGAAGATGATGGAACAATTTCGTCAATGATGGTGGATCCAGATGGGTATTTGATTTATTTTAACTCGTAATGTTGTAGAACTTGTTAACAATGATGATGCCGTTGAGTCTTATATTTCTAATTTTTTTTCGATTTGTGGAAATTCTAAACCTGTAACCTCTTTAATCATATTTACGAAATATTTCACATATTGTCCATATTCACCAATCATAGTAGCTTTTGTCATATCATTCTCATTTGTGATTTCATAATTAAATAACATACTATAGACTCTCATCAGGTTAAATAGAACTGATAATACCATGAAAAACTCAATCCCTTCAATCTTTTTTTGTGTAATCTCTTCGTATATCTTTACTAGATTTTCTTTCAAAGGAATATCTGATGCGGATCCCATTGCTACAATCGTAAATGCAATATCTACTCGCCTATCACCCAAAATAATATTAGTCCAATCTATTGTAACCAGATCTCCATTTTCTTTTACCATAACGTTCATCGCATGATAATCTCCATGAATCAAAACAATTTTATCAAGTGGGTGTTCTAGTAAATGTTTTTGTAACCAAGTAATCAGAGGTTTTAATTCATTGATATTATATTGTTCGATTAATTCAACCGGTCTCCTCATAAATCGTTTAATTACCTGATAGGGGTCAGATTTAATATCTGGGGGAACTAAGATCGATAAATGGTCCTTCCAATTCACATTATGAATATTCACCAAATTTTGAATGAATTTAAGCATTAATGCTTCCACGTCTGTTTTACTATTGAAAAAGATCTCTGATAGCATTTCACCTACAATTAGTTCCATTATCAGGAATGGTCGCTTCAATTTGTTATCTGAATCTGCATACCCATATGGTTTAGGAACAGACAGACCCGCATTATACAGTTGATCAAGTGTCTCAAATTCTCTCTTTGAAACTCCCATAACTGCGCCCTCTCTATAAAGTCTAAGCACCAAAGGTAATGGATTAGACTGATTTGTTATCTTTATGGAAAATGAAAATATTTCTGTGTCTGCACCACCTAATATTCTCTCAAAACTATTATTTATTGTAATAGAGTCTTCAGGAAAATGCGACCCAAGTATATTTTGGATAATGTGATCAACATATTGTAATATTTCCACTTTAGGTTAATGAACCATTTATTTAGCTTATATGAGGAAACTGTTTACTTTTTTCTGATTTGCGTTATTTTGAATCTGATTACCATCCAATATAAATTAATTAAGTAAGGATTTTCTAACAAGTCTCAGCATTTCTCTAAGTATTGCTCCATTTGGTAATTTAACTATTAACCAATAAGGAAGAAAGAAATTTCTATGGCGTTTGTGTTCAAATAAAACTCGTGAAAGTGATGGCGACATCGGATATAGGGTTGCAGAACGTGAAGTAATCATTTTCTTTGATTTTAGAAAATGTATACAAAAAATGATCATAAATCGAGGATGAATGTGTTTCTTGAAAATTTGGATTTGGTATAATAGATGCTGTTGTGTTATTCATTTTAAGTATCCAACTATTTTATTTGGTTTTTTTAATTGGTATCCAACCAATCTTTCCTTGATCATTTTTCACCAAATACCATTGACTTTCTTGAACTAATATTTCAACAATTTCACCCGATTCGCATTCCAATTCATATGAGGAGTAAAATTTCTTCATTATTGATTGATTATTTACTTGATGCTCCATATAATTTTCTGGAATCCATCCATATTTACCATTACTTTTGCAGTAAATCCAGCCATTATAATGAGTTTTTTTATCTTGATGAATTACAACATCGCCTTTCTCAAGGTATAATATATCTGCTTCTTCTCCAGAATGATTTTCAATTAGCTCAACTTTAGATGCCTCAAGATTTAATTTATTATCATAGGACATTGCAAAATCTCAAAATTTCATGTTTTCTTCCAGATTTTTTTAATATTTAGTCGTCTATTTTAATCACTTAGCTATTCTTCAGATTCACTTTCAATCCATTTAGCAATTGCATCACGCAAATTGTGAAATGCTTGAGGTACATTTTCACCAGTAATTGATGAAGTTTTCACGAAAGTTACATCGAATCGATTATCGAACCTCTTCTTGATTTTAGCAATATAATCGTCAACCGCGTCAAAGGTCATATGACCTTCTTCTGGATTATAAATATCCATCTTGGTTCCTACTAAAACGATAGGTGTTCCTTCTGTATGAGTATGGCGAACTAATTCATCAATCCACTTATCCAAATTAGCAAAACTATCTGGATTTGTTGGATCAAAACAGACAAGTGCACCAAATGCTCCTGCATAGAAAACAGGTCTCACGTTACTAAATTTGGGCTGTCCAGCTAAATCCCAGATGCTCCATTTGTAACTATTGTTTCCAATTTTTTCAGAGAAGTAAGCAAAATCTGCACCGACCGTGTTCAGGTATTCTGTGATAAATCCTTCTCCCATATATCGTCTTCTTAAATTGGTCTTACCTACTCCACCGTCACCTATGAGTAGAATCTTGTAAACATAGACATTACCTTTTGTATTGGTGTCCGGTGGCTGATCCAATTTAATTACCTACAATTTGAAGAAAGAAATGTAGTTTAAAAAAATCTTTGCTATTGAGTAAACACTTTACAATGTAATCATCTAATTTTTACCAAGAAGGATTTACTCTAGTTATATAGTCGAATAATAGATGAAATATGTCAAATATCTATGATGAATGATAATTAGGATCTATCCTCCAATTCTTATCATTTCTCTATCGTCAATTGGAAGAATAAAATTTGGTGCTAAAAAATCTGGATGTGCTTTCCATTTTTCGTTTAGTCCTTGTTGAATAATTGCCATAATTTCTTCTTTTGGAACATTTTTTCTTATTAGATCTCTTAACGGATATTCTTTCGAATTGTGCAAACACGGTCTTAAATTCCCCTCTGCTGTAATTCTGACACGATTACATGAATCACAAAAACTGTTTGAAACAGATGAAATAAATCCGATTTTACTCTTACCTTCTCTGAGGGACCATATTCTGGATGTTTGAGAAGGATCTAACAAAGGTAATTCCGTTATTTCTTCATGCGCTTTAATTTCTTCAATCATAGAATTGGAATCAATATATTGCCCATTTCGCCAATTAGTTCCTGTGAAAGGCATAAATTCTATAAATCTAATTTCAACATTATTTTCCTCAGAAAAATCTATAAATTCTTTTAAACTTGCATAATCATTATTAAAATCCTTTAAAGCTACAGAATTGATTTTGATATTCTCAAAATTTGCATTTATTGCTGCACTGATTCCGTCCATCACTTTGGTAAATTGATCCCTCCTCGTCATTTCATAGAATTTTTCATGATTTAGGGTGTCAAGTGAAATATTAAGTCGATCAAGTCCTGCTTCTTTAAAAGGAACTGCAAATTTGGTAAGGTTGATTCCATTAGTTGTCATTGATAGATTGATGTCAGGAAATTCTGATTTTATTAATTCCACAAGTTTCACTACATCATCTCTAACAGTAGGTTCTCCTCCTGTTAATCTATAATTTTTAATTCCATAAGAATGAAAAATCCTTATCAAATAAATAATTTCTTCAAATGTGAGAATATGCTCTTTCTTTTGCCATTCGATACCTTCTTCTGGCATGCAATATTTACATCGTAAATTACATCTATCAGTAATAGAGATTCGAACTGAACCTATTTTTCTATTAAATTTATCAACCAAATGTTCAGCCTTCACAGTCTTATTTCGAAATTCACTCAAATAAGCTCACTGTTATGGGAAAAGTAAATAGAATAATATAGTGTACTAATCCACATTTTTTAAATAAAAGGAAAATAATTGTCATATATGAAATTAACTCTTGATAGAATGTGTATTCAGGCAGGAAAATTATGTGCTTCTTGTGAAGAATTATATCAACAAGAACTCATAAGTGATATTGATATTGATGTTGGAAAAGTTTTGATGAAAGTTGCAAAGTCTCAGAAATTTTTATCCAATATCTCAATTTATAATATTATTGAAACTGAATCCACAATTATCATTATTACGGCCCCTGGTGATAAAGAAAAATTAGATCGAGCAGGCAGCTTTCTTTTGAATAATTTAGCTGAAATTGATAAAAGAGATTTCATTTTTCTAGTTAAAACCAAGAATCCTAACAAATTCATTGAAGGTTTAATTGGCTCTGAGTTATTAGTTGGCACCTCTACAGTATTTTTACCCCCGTTTTCTGACAAGGAATTGAAGGTCCAAGTAAAGAAAGATAATAAAAATAAACTCAAAATTGTTGGAAAGGATCTCTCAAAGGTAACAAAAGCTTTGCTTGGTATAAACGCGCATTACGCATTTGTATAATCTGGAAAAAAAAATTAAAAAAAAGAATTCGGTAATGACTGCATTAATTCTCTTAGAACAGTTGTTGCATAACATCCAGTGCCTAGTTTGAATGAGACTCTAAATATTTGTTCTTCATCAGTTTCCTTGATCTGCCAGTTTTTCACATATGACTTGAGATAGCGACTTGTATGATTAATATGTCTTAGTTCCTTTTCAATATTTATTGAAAAATTTTGAAATACTTTCCCCCATACTTCATTTAGTGGCCTATTCCATTGTTTAGAAGGCAATGCAATTTCTATATTATCATTAATTTTCCTTTCACCCTTCAATAAAGTATCACTAAAACCTCTTATTGATAAATAATCATTTGTCATTGCTGATATGAAAGCGGATCTGAAAATTCTGAGGAGAAAAGGTGGAAATTTGCCTACTGCACCCTTGAAATCTCGTGTTCTATTAATTAAATGATTGAGAATCCCCTTTTCGATTTGGGGTACATTTAACCAATTTGATAATAAGTTCTTTGGATCTTTTGTATCTCTCCATAATTTTCTACCATTTTCACTTTCATCAGTTGCTTCGCTTCCCAAATATACATTAATTGCCTCTTCATAATCTCCCTGTATTAACAGTCGCCCCATTTGAGCGGTAATTGGCCGTGAAGATCCAAATCTTTGGTATCCATAGTAGTTAATGACACCCTTTTCGACCCACTTCCCGAAATTATTGATATTTTCAATATCGATGGATTTACACTCACGAATTGTTATATCAAAATAATTGCCATCCATGGATCCTGGAAATATCCGTTCCCTGGCATATCGAAAATTACTGAATTCTATGTTCATATGTGGTTGAAATGGATCTGATGGCACGCGTCTTGGTTGATAAACCGAAAATAATTGACTGGTTTCTGCAAAAGCATCTTTTATTCCGCCAGTTGAAATATCATTTTCAGTAACCTTGAATGTTTTGGCAATTGTTTTAACCATTTTACTATGGTCTACCTTTTTTTTCCAGACTTGTCCAACTAAAAATAATCCAGAAGTGGTCTTTTCATAGTCGATCTGAGTAATGGGTGTACCTTTATCAAGTTCTATAACAATAAAATCAGTAGGTTTTGCTTTGATCCTACCTCCAATAGGATCTCCTTTCCATTGGTATGGTCCTAGATAATAAAGTTCATCACTCAATTTGACTTTCATTATTTATCACTACATAAGTTTCAGATCTTTAGTTATCGGGTCAATTATAGTTGCCGGAGCAGGTCCTAATGCAACAGCAGTTGCTGTTCCAGGTTCTAATTGTGTATGGCCTGCATCATTTATCAAGGATCTTGGCATTTTTTCTCTGGATCCTTTTTGAAAAACAATCTCCAATTCTTCCTCAGAACGAACTTTAACTGCAATTTTCTTCATGCCTTCCCTCATCCATCTATCATACCAATTTTTATTGTGTTTCATTGCTTCCAATGTGGCTACAACTGAAGCATGGGCTGCCTGTGCTGCAATTTTTCCCTTTCCCATATTCAAATCACTACGAATAACAATTACTTGTTTAACTTCATCAATTTGAATAATATTCCGTTTCATAATTTGATCATATATTTTTTTCTTATGATGTTTTTGTTTATTTACAATTACTTATTTGTAATTTCTAGAAAAACATAAGAGAATAAAGTTGATTCAAATTCTATCGATCAATTTAAACAGTGATTTTATATTATTAATATTAAACGATGGAATTATGAGCCAATTTGATTATGATTGTATTGTAATAGGTGGTTCTGCCAATGGTGCTCAAGCAGCATTTTCTGCAAGTAAATCGGGATTAAAAGTAGCCGTAATAGAAGAGCACTCAAAAATTGGTTTACCTGAACACTGCTCAGGTTTATTCTCATATTGGGGTCTTGAAAAATTAGATTGTCTTCCTCCTAAGGAAATTGTACTTAATCCAGACGTATCTGGATCAAGAATTATTTCACCAAATGGGAAAATTTTGACTGTAAATAAATCCAAGAGACATGCACTCGTATGTGATCGAGGTGCATTTGACAGATTTTTACTGGAAAAAGCGACTAACTCCGGAGTTGATTTGTATCTCCCCTTTAAGGCAACTCAAGTTAAAAAGAACGAAAAATCTATTGAAATCGGAATAAAATCTAACACTGAACAAATGTGGTTGGAAGCTCCAATGGTTATTTCTGCGGAAGGTATTCGAGCTTCAATTACGCATCAAGTTGGTCTTCAAGGGCCAAAACAAGATAAAATAATCAATGCAGCTCAATTTTATATGTACGATTTGCAAGATATTGATAAAACACTAGTAGAACTATATCAAACAAAAAAATTCGCACCTGACTTTTTTGCATGGCTAATTCCGATGTCAGACAATTCAGCAAAAATCGGTTTGGGAACATCTAGAAAATCTGCAGCAAAAGAACTTGAACTCATGATAAAGGAACATCCAGTTTTAAGACAAAAATGTGAAGGTTCTGAGATCCGAAGAAAAACCGCGGGAAGGATTCCTACTTCCGGTCCAGTAAAAAGGACTTTTACAAATAATTTTCTAATGACCGGTGATGTAGCTGGACAAACAAAACCCACGACTGGTGGTGGTGTGATACTTGGTGGTATCGCTGCTCAAATCGCTGGTCGAGTGGCTGCTGAAGCGATCAATTCAAACAATACTTCATCAAGATTTCTTTCGAAATATCAGAAATTATGGAAAAATGAAATGTATTGGAATCTCAGATTAATGAGAATAGTTAGAAATTATATGGATCAATTGAAAGATGAAGAAATTACTTCATTTTTTCAAAGACTAGAAGACAAAGGGATTTTACAAGATATTGAGGAATATGGCCATGTTGATAATCAAGGTACTTTAGTTAAAAAATTTATGAGGACATTGAGTTTATATCCCTTTTACCTTAAAACATCCTATCGCTTATTCAAAAGTGTGATCAGAAGTTAATTTTTGGCTGTGGTGATCCAATTTGATGATCCATCTTCATATATTTCTTTCTTCCAAACCGGGCTTTTAGTTTTGTATGCATGTATTATCTCTTCAAGTGCATCAAATGCTTCTTTTCTATGAATAGATGCTAAAACTACAAATACTATAGCTTCACCTAATTTTATTTCCCCTTCGATATGAACTATTCTAACCCCTAATAGCTTGAACTTTTTCCCAATTTCTTCGGCAATCCGTTTCATTGATTCGTCAGCTCTTTCCTCCCATGCTTCAATCTCAATCTGAACAACACGCTTAACCTCTGTATCCGAAATCTCTCGAACAATTCCAGAAAAAGTTGTGATTGCTCCAATTTTTAAATCATCATCCAGATCATTGATGATATTTTCGAGGGTAATAGAATTTACTTTTGCAATCCAACCGTTATATTTCATTTTTTTCTCTCCTCTACTTCTTTATAAGATTAATTCCATGCCCCAAAAATGATAATAGAATTCCTATTCCCAATTTTACAGCATTTGGGGACCCTGGTATGGCAATGACAATACATTCTCCTACAGTACCTGCCACTGCCCTACTCAATAACCCTCTTCCTTGTATTTCTTCAATGCTTTTTCTTCTGAATTCTTCACCAAAACCTGGTAATTCTTTGAAAAATTTTGAACTAATGGCTTCTATTGTAACATCTCTAGGAGCTATCCCCGTCCCTCCTATAAAGATTGAGAAATCAGTGTTATCTATAAGATCACTTTCTACCTTTGATTGTAATGCAGAAACTTCATCGGGAAAATAGTCTAAATTTATGTGATCAATACCTGCATCAGTAAGTAATTCTATTGCTAAAGGTCCAGATATATCATTTGTGATATCATTTTCCCCAGAAAATAATGAATCAGAAACAATAACAACTGATGCTTTTAGGTTGCCAAATGATTCATCTTGGTGTGGGCCCCATGTCATGGAATCAACTCTTTCTTTGTTTTATCCAACACTTTGATATCGTCCAATCTCGCTAAAGGATATTGGCCATTTTCGTCTTTTTCATATCGTTTTGACAGATCAAAAATTGCCATTAACGCACCAAGTACTCCTGACATTGCCTCTATTTCCACTCCTGTTTTTTCGATTGCTTTTACTTTTACTTTACAAATTACCCTATTTTTTTCCACATCAAAATTGACTTTTACTGAATTTACGCTAATTGGATGAGCCATGAAAATATATTGTGGAACCATTTTTACAGCTTGTATTGCAGCAAGTTTCGCATTTTCAAGTACATCACCCTTTTCATTGCTCTTATTTATTATTGCACTTATTGAGGTACTATTAAGATGAATAGAACCCTCTGCTGTTGCTATCCTCAGCATTGGTTTTTTTGAACTAATATCTATCATCCCAGAACCAATTGTATTTTCATTCATCCTTGTTTTTTTCTAAATTAATTCTATATATCAATTTGTTATTCGGAATCAAAGTTTATGCTTGATTTCTCTAAATTAAAAAAGTAATAATTATGGGTACAGATGTAGTAGTGTTTCTTTAATTAAACCTTTAAAATAGATAAGATTCTAATTAATATTGTAGTTATGAAACTTATATTTTCATTTGTAATATATGCATTATTAATTTTCATTATTCCCGTTAGTGCTCAAGATACTACTGAAGGGAGAATAACTGAACATAATGTTGTTTCTGTTGTTGCATTTGCAGGACTTGTAATCCTTGTTCAATTATCTCGTAAATATCGAAATCCTGTTAATGCAGAAAATAAGAAAAATAATTAAAAGTAGTCGCAAATTAATTAATAATATTTTCAATATATTTTGATGAATAATTAATGAAGATTGGATCTTGAAGTTGATTTTATTTACGTAAAGAATTTTCTCATTAACACTAACGGTGCAGAAACAGAGATCAGCATAACTACAACTAAAATTCCGAGACTGATTGGACTAGACAATAACCCATGATCTTCTGTCTTTGTTTCAGTTGATTGTGTGAAAGGTTCTCCTGTAGTTGTACTTACTTGAGTTGATGTAGTTATCGGCTCGGGAACAACAAACTCAATAAACTCACTTGTTATTAAATCTGCTTGATTTGTAACTCTTACAGTAATATTATGTACACCGGGGCTAAGATCTAGATTATACCTCTGGAAATTTTGTAACTGTGGATTGGGTGTTTGGACTGCAAAAGGTTCATTATCAACAGATAATTCAATAGTTTTCACATCATTCATACTCGTAGGTCTAACAATAAAAGTAACATCATTTGCGACTACTGTTTCAAGTTCAATGTTGAACTTTAAACCTTGCGGGCCAGTAGGTTCTGTAACCTCAATTCTAATTTGACCTCTAATCCATTCGAAATAGGGATCAGCTCCATCAGAGTCACTTGATACAGCATAAGCAACAAGAGTATAATTTCCAACTGAGGTAGGTGCTGTAAATGTTGTAATCCAAGGATCAACTGAATTTCCACTTCCATCAATAACATGTGAAATATTTGCTATTGTTGCAACAATGAAATCTGCATTATCTTCATCAATTAAATTAAATCCAATTGTAAGATCGTTTTCTGATTCTACCGCTACATCACCTCCAAAATTTGCAACAGAAATGGCAAGAGCAAAATCTTGATCTTTACCTACAGTAAACCACGAAGAGTTAAATAATAGTGAACCACTGACTTGATCATTACGGGTTTGATCAGAGTGGCATCCTGAACCAATTGTATCAGGCCTCCATTGATCAAAATAATTTTCAGTTTTGTCAGATTTTGTTGGTGACAATACAAGTAATGTTCCGATTAATAATAAAATAAATATTGAACTTTTTCTCATAACCTAATCTCCTAACTTGGTAATAAATAACCCAACCCCAAGGTGTCGAGTATGGAATGGCCATAAGTATACCTTCCACCTGCACCAGAAATTAATAATGTCAAGACTGCAGCTATCATAATAGGTAATAGATACAGTAATGGAATTAATTTAGATTCTCCAAAAATAGGTTTTCCAAGAAAATTCAAGTAAACCTTAAGTAAAAGTGGTGTTAACAATAAAAAGAAGACATAAATTGATAACTTTATTTTAAATGCCAATAAATCAGATGATACAGCACTATCAAGAGATCCCGCTGCCTTAAATCCAGACCATGCAGCAACAATCAAACCAATGATTCCCATAAAATCCATGATCCATGATGCGAATCCAAACCGATCAACCATTGTAGATAACATAACCTTCCTATCTTTAGTCATCCAGTCCTGGTCTTTTCCTAGATCTGCAATAATTGCAAACATTAAAGCAGTATAACCTGCCACCATTGCCATTACTATTCCTATAATTGGAAAATGAATTACAGCAGGGTGACCCGACACAAGTAATTCATCTATAATTTCAAAAATGTCTCTCATTCTGATACCTCCGATTTTTGTTTTTTAGTTTGGTTTCTAATTATGAACCCTGTAGGAATGAATACCATTAACCATACAGCAACACCATAAATCAATCCCAATGATATTTCTCTAATAAGGAAACCCTCTGCATCAATATCAACCTCAAAAACAATGTCTGTTGGTTGTGGAACAGCTCCTCCTGCGCGAATTTCTGATAGCTGAAAATCATACACAACATTGTCTTGTTTATGATGTTCACTACTTGCAATTCGCAAACTCGTAGAATTATTGAAACTTACATCATTTCCACTAATATCATTTGTTACCTTTAATCTTTTAACTTCCCAAGCAATGTATAGTGGGGTGACCCCATCAGTGTCGTTTACAATGACTCGATCCCATTCTAAATTTTCAATAGCATCCTGAACAACAAAGACTTCTTCAGTGCTATGGGCCATTGCATCTCCTAATACTGATACCTCATCAGTCAGTCCAAATACCCACATATCATCACCTATTTCCATCTCTCTGTCTAACATTTCTTCTGTATTGAAACTCTGAGAAGTATCCCATTGTAGGGAAATCCAAGTCATATCTAAATCATGTGTAAACAAAAAGAATATCTCATTGGATCCATGTAAAGAATAAATTTCGCCATTTGAACCAAATGATGGTGCAGAATAACCTGTTGCAATATCCCAAATTTCTGAAATCTTACCATCTCCTATGGAAATTTTATGGGTTTTTTGATTGATAGATTTATCATATTCATTTCCTGTGATGTTTAGGGATAAGAGTACCCCTCCATCTGCATTTGCATTTAAATTTGGATTAGAGTCCACTGCAGTAACATGTATCATACTTAATGATCCAAATAATAATCCGATTAGCAAGTACTGTCTCTTTGGAATTAACATATTGTTGACCTAAATAAATTAATATAAAATTTAAAGTATATGGCTGATACAAAGAATTGTCGCAATAATATATTGTTTCTGTGCAATTGTACAATATATTTGAATAAAAACATATTATTGTATTGTAAATTTATTAATACTTGAATGAGTGCTCAATAATCTTTAACAAATTTCGATATTTAGCTTAACAAGTGAAAGTCTTTTTCACTGAAAATATAGCTATTAAATTAGTTAATATCTGTGCTAAGATGCAAATTGCGTTAGATTTTTAAATTTTTGTAGATTATATTAAAAAAAGAAATAATCTGTTTTTAATATCACATGGGTTTTGTCAATTGTGTCTCGCGAAAATTTCAAACAGAAAATTGATGAAACAATTGTATCTATACAATTTGAGGGCTATGAGGTTCTAGAGAAGGTTGTTAAATCAAGTGGAAATTCTGGAAGAGTGTATTTACCGACAAGTTGGATTGGTACTAAAGTTAAAATTGTTCGTTTAACTCCTAAAAAAAGTGATATTGATGATAATTAATAATATTTATCTTGTCAAACCTCTTTCTCATTATTAAATAACCAATGAAATAATTGAATAGGAATTGCCTCTGCACTTAGGACTACATCAGTCAAATTTGCCTCAATGACGGATTTATTCATTCCAAAAATTAATGAATCTTCTTCATTTAAAGCTATGACCTTGCCTCCAAATTCTTTTACTTTTTCACACCCCGCCCTCCCATCTACTCCCATTCCAGTAAGAATTACCGCAATGGTTTTATTTCTGAAAATTGGTGAAACTGATTTGAGAGTAACATCAACTGATGGACGAACAAAATTGACTTTTTCTGTCCTTGGTGTTTGAATTACTGTTCTACCCCCCGTTGTTCTCTTAATAACTAAATGGCGACCCCCAGGTGCGACATATACATTATTCGATTTTATTTCATCACCCTCCTTTGCAACTTGGGATTTAAGATTTGAATAATTATCAATTCGAGCTGCATATGCTTCAAGAAAGCCTTCTGGCATATGTTGAACGACCAAAACTGGTGGAAACTTTTCTGGTAATTGTGAGATGAGATCTACAATCATCTTGGGGCCACCTGTACTAGCACCTATAACTACAATGGAATTTTTATCCATATTAGAATGAGAATATGTTTTTAGAATACTTGGTCGAAATATTTTTTCCTTTTTTTCTGAAGTATGCTTTGGTTTCTTAATTTTTTTAGATACTGGAGTGCTTTTTATTTTTGATTTCAGGGTGTTTACTTGATCTATTTGACTAATAAATCTTTGTAGATTCAGTTTACCAAGTATCCCAATCCTTATAGGAATGATACTTGAGGATCTCAGCTTATTACCTAGTAATTCGATTTCTAATGTATCAACAATCCCATAATCTAAGGCATATTCATAATCGGATACGAAATCTCTACTAATGCCCGAGTGAATAAACAAACAAGGTGTAGGAGTCGTATTCATGATATCTATTATCACTTTGAAAGGAGATTCCTCTAGATCATCAGAAATAATAATTACTTTTGGCTTAAGATTTGGAATTAAATTTAACAAATCTTGACTGTTACTTACCGTTTCCAATATGTTGATCTTAATCTTTTGAGAACATGCTTTTCGAATAGCAGTATCTAGAAATGGATTGGAAGTAACAAGGATGGTTCCAATTCTCAATATATAATTTAGACTGAATTTAATTATAAAATTACTCTAAGAGTTCTGACAAAATCTTGAGTTAAAGTGATTTTTACATTAAATCTCTTGCTTCTTCAATACCTTTCTTAACTTGACCTAATGAAGTTTGATAAGCATTCAATTCTTGTTCATTTAATCTAATCTCAAGTATCTTTTCTACTCCATTTTTACCTAGAATAACAGGTGCACCTGCATAAACATCTGACATTCCATATTTATTATCTAAATACGCTACGACAGGTAGTACTCTTTTTTGATCTCGAATTATAGCCTCAACCATTTCAGCAACAGCCATACCTGGAGCATAGTAAGCAGAACCTGTCTTTAGAAGACTCACAATTTCACCGCCACCTTTTCTGGTTCTTTCTACTATTCGATCAATTGTTTCCTGAGGTAGAAATTCTGAAAGTGGTACTCCACTTACGGATGTATGTCTGGTTAGTGGAACCATCGAATCTCCATGACCCCCTAAAACCATTGCTCGTATGTCTTTTACAGAAATATTGGCTTCCTTCGCAATAAATGATCTATATCTAGCAGTATCAAGAATTCCAGCCATTCCAAAAACTCGATTATGAGGAAATCCTGAAATCTTTTGGGCTGTGTATGTTAATACATCGATCGGATTAGCAACATAAAGTATCATTGAATTAGGGGCATATTTTACGATATTTTCTACTACAGATTTGCAAATGCCAATATTTACTTTTAGCAAATCCATTCTATCCATACCTGGTTTTCTTGGAACACCTGCTGTAATTACAACGATATCCGATCCTGCCATTTTAGAATAATCATTAGTTCCGTAAATTTTTGTATCGGAACCCATTATCGGAGTTGCTTCATGCATGTCAAGTCCTTTACCAATAGGCATATCTTCAAGAATATCTATAAGGACAACTTCATCAACTTTCTCATTTTTAACTAAAGTACTTGCTGCGATTTCTCCTACGTATCCAGCACCTACAACCGTGATCTTTGACAATTTAATTTCACCTAAGTGAATCATTCAACGCAGAAGTTACTATAAAAAATATCTATATTACATGAATTTAATATTAATTATTATTTTAAGCAAATTTAATAAATAAATTATAACAAAATACCAAATTTTGTTATATAAATTCATCATAATTAAAGTCGTGTTACTAACTCAATATTAGGATCCTGCAATTAATAATTTTTCCGGCTTGTCTATCTTTTGAGATTTTAACACGCCAGAGTATATTTTAAGTTTTAGGCCTACATATCCAATGTTATTTTTGAGATCATAAATATTAGCAGATTTTACCCTTGAGGAGTAATTTTCCATCTGGTTTTCATTTATGTCTTTTAATATATTGATTGTTTCTATGAATGGAGATTTTTTATATTTAATTATTTTTTTCTCATACATCACAAAAATTCCAGTTGTTTAAACACATGATAATATATTATTTATTGAATTTAATCTTTGGAATTAATCTGATATTACCCACGTATTTATCTCAGTAATATGTAAAATAAATTTAATTATTTTCGTTTTCTGATATAATGAATGATTATACCTAATCCAAATATTACAGATAATATTGGAAGTGGTAAGGGGAAATTAGACGAGTTAGAAGTTAAAGCATCCGGAGTAGATGATGTGACTATATCAGATGTTGATGGCTCTCTAGTTCCAGGAAATTCGTTTTGTTTTATTAAATATTGATTGGGATGAGTCTTTAATAACATGAATAATCTATTTTCAATTGTGGTTGAACTACTGAGATCAATTCTAATAAAATAACCATAATTCATTAAACCCACACTAATTTCAATATCAATTATAGATTCTTCCTCTATCGCAAGAAGGACACCAGTATTTACATCCCAATAGAAAACTTGCGTTGTCAATGCTGACATTGTAGCAGGTGCTCGGGCAAAAACTTTGTCAGGACCATTTTCTATCCATATATCTACAAGACCGCTCCATTCTGATTTGTATTCTCCACGTAAAAGTTCAATCTCTATAATATACTTAAAACCATTAATAATTAATTGATTTCCACTAATCTCCGGAGAAATAAAAGTCTCACTAAATTGTGAAAATAAAGGCATTTCAAGAGGTACCGGGATATCAATTCCATAATCATCACAACCTAAACAATTATTGTTGTGACTGAAATCAATTTGTTCCATTGAATTTAATTCTAATTCAAGTTCATGATCATTACTTGATGGTGTTTCAAAGAAATCGAAGTCAAAAAATAATTCGACAAATGAATTTGTATAGAATTCTCCTGGAAAATCCGGATTTGGTTCTGTAATGTTCCTATTTTCAATTATTGTGGATTCACCCACAATAATATTAACACCCTCAACTAACCTAGGTTCATGTCTCCAAATTCTTTTTTCCAAATTACCAAATCCATCAGCTCTAAATTTTATAACTTCACGTCTAGATCTAGTACCAAAACTATCACTGAAGCTCCTATCAAAGAAACTATCGAACTGATTACTTGTCTCTAATTTATAGATTAATGAATCCCCTGTTTCCAAAATATTGGATCCGATTGATTCCGGACGAAAATTTCCATAACCATTTGAGGTTTGATTAATTAAAGCCGATTCAGTAACATTTTTACCAAAATAAATTGTTCGATTACTTGCTGAAAATCCAGGCTCTGCAATACCCTGACTAGTTATTTGAAAATAATCCTTCCACAAGAAAGCTTTATAATTAACGGATGTTATTACATTTGAACCTAGGAAAATTCCATTTATATCACCGTAATAATATGATCTTAATGAAGAATAAATAAATGTTTGATTTACGTCAAAACTTATTGGATCTGTATTTCCAGGAGAATATGTAATAAGCGAATTTGCTTCCCAATTGAGTGAAAACAATGCCGTTATAATCCGAGTACTGATACTAAACATTTCATCATTTATGACCCATTCTTGATCTTCAATTGAAATAGATAACCAATCCATGGGTACAATATTAGGTGCTGTGGGCTGAGTGTTATCATTTAACAAATTACCCAGTAAATCAATTTTTAACTGTTTTTCCAAGATGTCATCAAATAATCTTGAATAAGTTGAATTTGACTTTATTTGGGATTTTTCTTCATCATTTTTAATGTGCCCTGTAATATCTTCATTAGGTAATGTATTGTTATATGGAGAATTCGGATCGTTCTTATCAAATAGATAGTCGATCCCTCCTTTTTATGAGGGATGGACATTAATAGTTTCTCTATTAATAATTGCCCATGTATCATCCGTTTCATTTGCATCTCGAATAAAATGAAAATTTGACCAGCCTTTATAGTTCTTAATTTCCCAATTATTTTGATCTTGAGATATAGTAATATCTAATGGGTTCGTAAAATTCCATAGGTTAAATTTTATATCATTGATTTCATCTTCTTTACCAATTATGTTATAGTTATCAAAATCTCCAGTCAGCGTATTCTTAAATACTTCACAGGAAATATCCTATTTCATCAACATTCATAAATCGTTCCACATCTGAATAATTTTCTTAAAACTTATCTTATCCAATTGTAATTCAAATAAAATTAATAGCTTGAATTGTTTATCTATAATGTTAAAATATCTGATGTTGATTTGATATTACCCACGTATTTACGCGGGCAATTTGTTTACATTATTTATTTTCTTTTTCTAATTAAGATTGTGATTATTCCTAATCCTGATAATACGGGTATGATTGGAACTGGTAAGGGGAGATCAGAGGATTCTTCAGTTGTATCATCTGATGTTGTATCAGCAGGGGTCGTCGTTGTACCCGGTGGGGTTGTTGTCGTATCAACAATTGAATGATCAACTGGATCCGCTGCTTCTGCTGTTAGATACTCTACTGGATGTTCAGATAAAAATAGATTAAATCCTTCTTCAATAGTAATATCTGCATAGAAGTCGACACTCATTTGAATTGTTGTTGGGGGTTGTTCTGGTACTTCTACTGTTATATCGACTACCTCAGTACCCTCTAGGGTTAGATCAACTCTAATCCTTTGCTCCATCGCTAATAAAACACCTGTGTCTGCATCATAATAGAACGTCTGTTGGCCCTTTGCAGTTCCAGTGAGCTGTACAGTCATCCAAACTTCTCCGTCCTCGTTCCTCTCAACTGGGATTTCAACTGCTTGATTGTAGGTTGTTTCATACTTTTGTTCAAAAACTTCAAGCTCAAACCAAGTATGTTCATAACCATTAATCCAGAGAGTTTCTCCTATAGGAATATCCATGTGCGTAACTGTGTGATTTACTACACCAGACATGGGGACTTCTCTATCATAATTAAGTCTCCAACCGTTATCTCTCTCATTATCATCGTCATCATATAAGAAATCATCATTAAAGTTCATGTTAGGATCGAAGAAATGCTGAATCTCCTCAGAAGCAGTTGATAGAAAACTCATATAATCAAAATCAAGGTAAGCTTCAGGAGGTAAAGTAACTGAATCAGAAAAGTCAAAATTAAATCCTCTATCTGTTCCAAAACTGTGATAACCCCATTCACCTTCACGTATTCCTTCCATTACCATGACGGTATCAAAAGAACCAGGTTGATGTCTATATACATCAAAACTTGCTGTACCGTAAGCATACGTATCACCCCATCGGCTTTCAGTTCTATCAAAACCTGTGGTAAGTTCATTTCCACCACTCATAGTCGTATCAAAACTGAATGAATTTTCAACATCTTGATCATATACTAATAAATGACCTTCTTCAATTCTATTAACTCCAGAAGATACTGGTCTAGTATTTCCATAAAATGAAGATGCTTCATTAATAGTCATATGATTACTACTTGAACCATCGATTGATTGAGCAAACTCTAATGACATTGTGGTTGGTCCTCCTCCTGGAGTGTTAGCAAGAGATGAATTTGTGTACAATAGATTTATTGAATAATTTTTATTTTCAATAATTTCCAATAACATTCCATTGGCTTGATCAAAACGATACTCAAAATCATAATTTACTGTAATGTCAACGGTTGCATTTACATCAATCCATTGTGCATTTGGATCATTTGGACCTCCAAAATTGATCTGAGTTTTAAATGTTTCAGTGTGAACAGTTGCAAAACTTGATTGTAGATGTTTAGTATTTAAGAATAACTCTGCACCATTTACGTAAACTCTTGTACCTGCTTCGTCATTAACTGATCTACTCGTCACGGGGATCTCTGGATTGAACGTCCCTAAATCCATATCTGAACGGAACCAATCCAATTCATCAAAATACATTGTATCATCGAGCATTTCAGACATTAGAATTAAATACGTAGCATTTGATACAATAGGCTGTACATTATCATCTCCATCGTTATCATCTCCATTGTTATCATCATCACTGGAATAATATCTACCAGCAGTATATTCGACTGGATAAGTATTATTATGCCATAATCCATCACCACCGGCATCAAAGAATTTATCTCCTCCTGATCTAGTACTTCGGTCTCCTGGGAGATCAACGGTCATTCCTTCCCAATCAACAATCATTAAATGATCAAAATCGCCTTCTGGACTAGTAAAGGGTGGTAGATTTACACCTGATTTAATCAAGAATAAATCGAGATCTCCTTTGGTAATCTCATGTCCCATATTATAATTCTCTTCAAAACGATATAGTTGGTCAGAATTAGTGTCGTTAGCTAGAACGATCCTGTTTAACCAATTATCATCTCTTGTTTCAGTTGAATTAAAGTAGAAATAATCACCTGTTTCAAAATTAGTATTTGCAGGTCCTTGAGCAACAACACTTCCGGTATTGAGAAGTGAAGCTCCAAGTAATACTACTAGTAATCCAAAAATTAATTTTTGCAATTTCATTATTTATCCTCTACGGTATATCTATAATTATACGATGTTATAATTAGAATCATTATAATTAATAAAGTATTATTAATACAATTATACATTATAATTCTACTAGGAAATAATTCATAATTCTCGGGATAGGGTGACAATATATATAACAATCTTCCTGTTACCATTCTATCTTTCCAAAACTAATTTTAATTCAAAATTTTCTTTTATTTTTTGTGCTGATAATATTATATTATCGGAAAATCTATTTTGAAATTTTATTAATAGTCTAATTCAAATGAAATAGGTATTAAAACAAAAATTACAATTTCTTAAAGTAAGTGATCCTTCCGGAGAATATCCAAGCTTATGTTCTAGCTATTTTGGGTTTATTCATTTTAATTATTTATAGAAGGGGTGTTCAACGGGATACCGAGGTTGATTCATTATTTTTTACAATAGATACTTCAAGAACTCTAAAATTCATGTTATCTTATATTGTTGCTCTGTATTCAATGATATTGGGTCTATACTTAACATTACCAGTTTTATTGTTAGGATTAACTGTATTTGCAATACTCCTTATCCTTATTATAGTTAATCTGGTAGTATTTCTAATTGGATTATTTTTATTATTATTTGGTTCAACAATATCATTATTTGGTTTTGATCCTTTAATTAACATTGTAGAAACTGATGTCTTTTCATATTTCGAAGCTTTCTACCTAACAGGTTTTTTTCCTTTTCAAGGAGTATTTTTAGTTCTGGCGCCGATATTTATTGGACGACAATGTGGAAAATACGCAGAAGATAGTAAATCTGTAATAATTGTTGGTATTATCTGGTATAGTTTCCTATCATCTGTCATTCTTGTACTATCAAACCTCCAAGATGAAATTTTACTGTTTGCTGATTTAATAGAAATTGTTCTAATATTCAATCTGTTTACCTTTATTTTATTTGGAAGATCAGCTCAGAACAAAAAAGCTTCCCTTGATACTTACGAATTGCCTGAAATTATCAAATGGAGAAAAACATCATATTTTGTATTTGGTATACTTCCACTTTATTTATTTATTCTACCAATTACAAGCTATGTCATTGAGAATTATGATTCGTTTGATATAATTGAAACTGTTTTATATACAATAGTAGGGTTATTACATTCATTATTCATCTTTTTTATCACAATCTTTTACCTTCGAGGGGATCATCCTATCCATGAAAAAATATCTGAAATCGAATTGAGAGAAGATTTATTGCAAATGGCAAAAGAATTCAGAGATTTAGATGAATCAAATATAGATGACTTTGTAAAGAAATCAAGTTCTCGGATGATATAGATATTTTACTTCGTGGTTTTGGTATGATAGGTTCCAGCACACATCTAATAAATGAAATTTCATCTTTATTAGTTGATTCTAAGCATATGGTAATTTTTACCGGCGCTGGAATAAGTACCGCAAGTGGAGTTCCTGATTATCGAGGACCTGATGGTGTTTGGACAAGAAGAGATCAAGGTTTACAACCACGGGCTATGAAAACTCCTTGGAATGAAGTATTACCAAATAAGGCTCATAATTCAATAGTAGATTTACAAGAACTAGGAATTATGAAAGCACTCATTAGTCAAAACGTTGATGGACTACATCTTAAATCCGGGATTAATCCGAATATAATTGCTGAACTTCATGGAAACAAAGATTTTATGAAGTGTCTTTTCTGTGATCAACGATATACTAAGATGGAGATTCTTTGGGATGATTCGATCTATGGAAAGGGATATAGATCCTCTGAACCTACTCCAAATCAACCCAGTTGCCCTAATTGCGAAAATCGTATTATTTCTTCTATTATAAATTTTTCAGATCCCATGCCTGAAAAAGAAACTATTTTTTCTCATGAACAAAGTAAATTGAGTGATTTATTTTTGGTTATTGGATCATCTTTGGTCGTTCATCCTGCTGCAGGGTATCCGAGGATTGCCAAAAAACATGGAGCGAAATTAATTATCATTAATCAAGGAAAAACGCCGATGGATAATATTGCAGATATTGCTATAGATGAAGATTGTACCCACATTCTTCCAAGAATCGTTGATGAAGTAAAAATTAAATTAAAGAATCGATAAAATTATCTAATACAGCGATATTCATTTACACAGATTAACTTTCCACCCATTTTATTGAACAACCAAGAGCATTATTAATCGGTAAAGAAATTTCATTTCCTGATATTAATTCATCTAATGCCTCTTTTAGATCACGGCGTGTTATTTTATCATGCTCACGGGGATTATCATTTATTCTACCGTGATATATTAAATTACGATTTTCATTAAATAAATAAATTTCAGGTGTTCTTCCAGCTCCATAATCTTTTGATACTGATTGATCAGAGTCGTCTAAGTAAGGAAAGTTGAAATTTTTCTCTTCAGCTCGTTTAACCATATTTTCAAAGCTATCAGTAGGATAATTAGGATTGGCAGAATTGGTATTTATTGCTACTATTTGTAACCCTTTACTTCCATATTCATCTTGTAATTGGACAAATTCCCTTTCTGAAGCTACAACGTATGGACAATGGTTACAACTGAATATAATTGCTAAATATTTTTTATTATCAAAATCTGAGAGTGAATATAATTTATCATCCACACCTTTTAATCTAAAATCAAGTGGTTTAGAATTCAATTCCAAGGCCATAATCATAATTTAGTTTAATGTATTCAAAATCTTTTGATAAGATAATTAAATGTTAACAAATTAATTTTGATTAACGTCTATAAATTATTACTATCGACATTGCAATTTCAAATTAGGAGAAGCGTCTCCTAATAAATGAAAAAGTTTTATAGAGAATGACTATTTTTGAATATTGAACTCTATCACTCCGTGAAGGAACTATTTCATGAAAAAAAAATAAATTCACCTAGTATAAAATCTGATAATGATGAAGTAAACCAAATAGTTCAATTAATTAATGAAAACAATCTAAAAGAAGATCATGAGATTATAATTTCCATTAGAAAATTATTGTGGAACGAAAATATAATTGAAGAAATTGAGGACATAGAAACTTTCATTATTCAATCAATCATTCTGTGGAGGTATAATCTAATTGATTATGTTGATCTTAAAGTTCTCGTGAATCTCCTATTTATTAAAGAGGCCCTAGATGACGCGTCCTTAGTATTTTTATCTGATTTATTATTATTAGAAAATGAACTCTCTCCTATTCATGAATGGTTAAAATCGATTCTTGACAAATTGTTAGAGATAGGAAATCATATTCCAAATTTAGGAATAGTTATAAGTTTATACGGGGAGATAACAGGTACTGAGACCTTTGAATACCAATCTATAATTTCCGTGGTGGAAACTTTGGAATCGAGACCTGAGTATTTTAGCGAATTGGTTGAATTGACCCCCTCAAAAGATCTGGTTTCAGTTTTACCATGGTTGAACTGGGGAAACAAACGCCTAGTTACTAATTATTTAATTGAAAAAGAAATAAGTGAATTGGATGAAACAACCTTCATTGATAGTCTAAATAATAAGATTCAAACTTCGAATAATATATTAAATGACTTACCTATTTCATATCCAGTTCTTGAAAAAAAAATAACAAATATCCCTGCCCAAACATTGGATAGTCATGATTATGAAAATATTCCATCAAAATTTGTTTCTGAATGGGCACCAAAATTCGTATATTCACGTCCTGAAATAAAACAGAAGATTAAAATTTTCTTTCCGGGTGGAAATGAAATCGGACATTCGGCTATTATGATTAAAACTAATGAAGGCATTATACTATTGGATTTTGGTTTATCAGTTGTAAATAATAGTTTTCCAAAGTGGTCTCATTTATTGGAAAAAGTAGATGTAGTGTTGTTGTCTCATGCTCATTTGGACCATTCTGGAGGTTTTCCATTGCTATATCATAATAATAGGAAATTACCATGGTTTGCCAAAAAGGAGACGAAGATAATGTCTGAAATGTTATGGAATGATACCGCGAATATAGTCGGTCGTAATGTCAACGATGCTATTAAAAATAAAACCGCATTTAGACATATCGCAAACCAAAAAAACATAAGGAATGCACTTGATAATTACAATGAAATTGATCTTCAAACCGAAATCAAAGTATTACCAAAGGTAACGGTAAAGGCTTACAATGCGGCACATCTCTTTGGAAGTGTTGGTTATGAACTAAATATTGATGGCAAGAGAATATTATACACCGGCGATTTCAATTTAGATATTATGCAGAAGAACAAGGGTAAACAGTTTCCAAGTGATATTGACGGTTTAATTTTTGATGGGACTTATTGGGGGAGACCTTCAGAATATCCAAATCCTAAGCCAACTTTGAAAGAAGTATTGGACAATTCTACTCGTGTAATTATCCCTGCTTTCAGTATGGGGAGAAGTCAAGAGATGTTGTTCCAACTTAAGCAGTTAGGAGCTGAAAAGAAATGGAAAATCTATATTACAGGCATGGGTGGTAGACTGGTAAGAAAATTACATTTAACAATTGGTCCTTCTGGAGGGGGTAGGTCATCGGGAGTCCATATTACTGGGACTGTACTTCCTGAAGATTTCACCGATAATTCTATAGTGATCGGGGGTCAAGGGATGCTCCAAGCGGGAACTTCACGGAATTTACTTGAATCAACGTCAGATGATTCAAAGACATCTATCGTCCTATGTGGATATCAAGCTCCAAACACCCTGGGTTATCATTTATTAAATAAAAATACTTATCTAAAAGCTAAATATAAACAACAAGTTTATCGAATCAACCTAAGTGGCCATTCTAGTGCTAAAACATTGGACAATTATGTAAATTCGATTAATGGGACTAAAATTATTGTTCATTCGCCTTCTGATGCAAAAGAGCAAATTGGTAAATCTGACGTAATTGTGCCACAATCACCAATAAATTTCTGAAATTTTTTACAAATTAATATTACTTAGGTTTTAATTAAGCTAAATATAATATTATCAGCAGTTCTAATGGGCCTGCAAATAATAAGGCTAATACAACAAGACCAATCTTTTTTAATTTTGTATACCTTGGCTCACCTTCAATTCTTGCAGATGAACGATGTTCTTTTGCTAGGGTGATTGAAGAATTTTCCTCAGTACTATGATTGACCATTAATTGTCTGATTCTAAAGAGAGCAGAGATATATTTAATACTACTTATTACTAATTACAGAAATTAACAATAGGGGGTTTTCACATTGCCTTTGACAGATAAATTACAATTGAATATTTTGTTTTCTATTATAATACTTGTATCCTTCGAGTAGAAATAATGGAATAAAGGCAGCTCCGATTGTGAGTATCAAATCAAATATTCCTAACCGAATTAATTCAACTTGGACCCCCGCAGAACTAAAAGCTTCTTGAAATGGTGTAATATACATTAAAGCAAAATGCATAACTAGACCCACTGATACAAGAGTCCAAACCAGGAAATCATTATCTTCTAAAGATCCCTCGATTGTACTTACATTAATTCTTCTAATAGATAATACGAGTAAGGATTCAGCAATATAAATAATAGTTAGAAGTACAGTTCTTGCTTTGGCATGGGCTAAATTCTCTGGTAATAACTGTTCTTCAGTATCTGTAGTACCAGGTGTTTTCGTGTTATTTGGATCCCATATACCTCCTTCGTTGAATGAATTGGTAGGTAGTGTGCCATTATAATAGAGAAAATACATTAATAGGAGGACACCTCCCAGTGAAATGGAAAATAATGCTAGTCCAGTAATCAATCGTTTAGGGAGTAACGCATCATTATCTCGTGGTTTCAATTTCATAATTTCTTTATCGGGTGGGCCAAAAATAATTGCAAGAACTGGAATTGCGTGAATTATACTAAAAATGTAGACTCTTTGCCAGTTGTTTAAAATTTGAAAATCAATTATAAAGCTCGTAGAAAAATAAACGATTGCTTCGGCAAAATTTACTGCTATGTAGAAAAATATCAGCATACGAATCTTTTCATACAGATTTCTTCCTTCCTCAACTCCTCCCACTAATGATACATATGAATCATCAGTAATTATAATATCTGCAGCTTCTTTTGCAACTTCAGTGCCTGTAATTCCCATTGCTATTCCCGCATCACTTTTGGAAATCGCCAGAGCATCATTCACACCATCTCCAGTCATTGCCACAACATCACCTCGATTTTGATATCGTGATACTATGATTTCTTTGTGTTGGGGTGATACTCTTGCAAAAACAGATACCTTGAAAAATTCTTCATCCGGTAACTTTTCGGCATCCTTGCCTTCAATTACAATTTCGTCAGGGTCTAGTATTCCCACTTGTCTTGCAATTGTAGCTGCTGTTGTAGGTGCATCCCCCGTAATCATTATTGGGAATATTCCTGCTTCATCTAATTCTTGTACTGCCCGTAAAACGCCTGGTCGTGGAGGATCGTAAATGATGGTAAAACCATTGTAGATGAGATCGGTCTCAATCATTTCTCTTTCTCCCTCTAAATCCACCATTTTTGGTAAATCAGTGATTGATTTGTATGCAAGTGAAATTACTCTATATCCATTATTCGCAAACCCGTCAACACGGTCCTGAATATTTTTCCTCTGTTTTTTAGTTAATTTTCTCTTATTAAACTCATTCCCGATATGTGTACATCTGGGAAGTAAAACCTCAGTTGCTCCCTTTGTTAGTACCATGTAGTCATTTTCAAGTGTGTCTTTGAACAATCCACTCATTCGTTTTACATTAGAATCGAAAGGATAAGTTCGTTCTCTGAGATATCTTTCCCGAATTGTATCTACGGCAAGTCCATTAGTCATTGCAAGAACTAACAATGCACCATCAGTAGGATTTCCAATAATTTCCCATTCTCGATCTCTATTTTCGCGTTCATCTGTTAAGGGCACAATAGAAGCTTCATTATTTAATATAGCACCGGATAATAATAAATCCAATGAGCTATTTGATTCAATTTTTTCAACATCTTGATAAGTTTCAACTTGGCTCTCAAGAACACTGTCAACCTCATCCTCAGGTATTAGACAAAGAGCATTTCTATAGTTGTTTTTCAAAGTAACAAAATAATAATCTTCAGTATCATATAACAATTTGACCGTCATTCTTGATGTCGTCATAGTACCTGTCTTGTCACTACATAAAACAGAACAGCGACCCAGAGTCTCAACTACTGATAATTCTTTTATTACTACTTTATTTTTCGCCATATTGAGAACACCAGTAATTAGAATAACTGTTGTTAACAATGGAATATTAATGGGTAGTACAGCCATTGCGTTAATTATTGCTTGTGAGATATCAAATGCAAATTGTTCAGTAGTAAATGGCTCTTCAGATGTTACTCCATCATAGATAATAAATGAAATTAAAATTGTTAAAAATGTTAACATTATCATCCCTAACCACTTTCCTAATGCATTCACCCTCTTGCGTAATGGAATTTCGATATCGATTTCTGACATAGCAGACGCGATTTTTCCTAATTCAGTTTGATTTCCTGTTCTCAGTATTAGAGCTTTAGCAGATCCTGTCTGAATGAAGGTACCTAAATATATCATGTTTTTGTGTTCACCAATCGGCGCATCACTATCAATTGCATCCTTTCCATCGCGATTTTTTGTTGCGGGTACACTTTCTCCTGTCAACGAAGCTTCATTCACAGTGAGATTACTTGATTTGATTATCCTTGCATCTGCAGGTATTTTATCACCCAGAGACAATTCAATTACATCTCCAGGAACTAGATATTTAGCTTCGATTTCTTGTTTTTTACCATTTCGCATAACTGTGGCTAATGGGGGTGATAATTTTTGTAAAGCTTCAATCTTTTTCTGGGCTCTAAATTGTTGGAAGATAGCTAGCATCATATTGAACGCAATGAGAACTAACCAAAATGTAACCTTTGATCGAATTTCTGGTACTTGAAGAGACAGTACGAGCATGATACCAGTCATGATCAAATAAATTACAATTAGTGTATCGAATAATGGAGCTAGATATAATTTCCAAACACTTGGCTTTGGTGTGACAATTTCATTTAATCCAATGGATTGAGTTCTTTTCTTCACTTGATTTTTATTCAATCCTTTTTCTGAATCAGTTTTTAATTGATCTACTACTTTATCAAGACTTACATCATAACCTTTGGCAATGAAAAAACTGCTGGTTTTGGGCGGTAATTTTAATGAAACCATTATATGTATATTTACTTTTGAAAACGAGATTATTATTATTTGCCTTTCCGCTTCTAAATCTGTTTGATTTCATTATCTTGTTTTGCTGAAGTCCGAAATTTTTATCTTAAATTTTCACTTAAAATAAGTTATTTTCTTTTCTCATCTATCATTATCAAGCTTCTTATAACCAAATTAAAAATGGTTCAATTAAGAATTTATGGTAAAATTACGGATAACTGATTTTTATGGGATACAAGCAAATCTTATAGATGACGACAACTTTGCATTACCAATCATTGTTGAAAACAAATTGAACATTAATGCTCTCAAAAATGATGGATATGGATATATTTTCAATTTAATCCCCATGGTCACAAATCTAGCGGTTAAGGTGAGTATAAATCTTTTGAAAAAAGAAAAGTTTGTTTCTCAAGCAAAAGAGACATCAGAAGGAAACCCATTTTTTCTATATTTTGCAGAAAATGGTTTACGAATAATTATTGAGGAAGAGATTATCGATTTAATTGAAAAATCCATTTTGGATTGGGATAAATTGTTAATTTTATATGGTGTCGAGTAAAACCAATTATTTTTTTTGAGCAATTATGTATTAAGTCGGTTTTCGTGACCATCCAATTCTTTTTACTTTAAGATCAGCATTAGAGAGTAAACAATCATATATTGGTTTTCTTTGAATTTTGAATTATTTTAATTTTGTTGAATCTCAATGTAGATCATTTCAACAGTAATTTATTCCATTATTAAAACTAAACTGTACTTTTTGTATAATTATTTTGGTTCTGTAAAATTATCCGAAATTAGTTTCGATATTTCTCAAAAGTGTCGCAAAAGCATCCTCGACATTCTCACCATTTAAGGCGCTTGTTTCGACATAAGGAATTTCAAATTGTGACCAATCCGTCAAACTCTTTGCATATTCTTGTCCTGCGTCAAATGAAATTGCTTCTGGTGATGATTCTCTAAGATCTGATTTATTACCAATTAACACCATTGGGATTATTTTTTGTTTGTTATTTTCAAGTAATTCGGTTACCCATTGGGGAATTGACTCGAAGGTCGAACTTCTTGTAATATCAAATACTAGTAAAGCTCCTGTTGCTCCTTGATAATAAACTTCTCTTACTGATTGGAACCTTAACTGACCAGCAAGATCCCAAATCTGAGCAACAATTTCTTTGCCATCTAATTCAACTCTTTTGACAGCGAAATCTGCTCCTATTGTCATCGAATAGCTTTGTTTGAATCCTTCACCTAAGTACCGATGTCTAAGAGCTGTTTTTCCGACTGCACCATCGCCTAGAACGACTACTTTGTATATTTTACGTCTTTCCGCCAAGTTGAAATTTCTCCCTGTTTTTGTTCGACAATATCGTCGCTATATTTCATAGTTCATCTTTTCTATTTATATCATATACTTTCTAACTTAAGAAAATTGAAAAGAGAATAGAAAAATTGGTGAATTATCTATATTCTACTTAAAGGATTGCCAAATACATTTCTAAGAGATTTTAAAAAAAGAATCACTTGGTTTTTGCGATTAAAATTATATATTCCTAGGATATTGATACACTACAATTTTGAAAACCCTGAATAGAAGTCAATTTGACTGGGATTTCATTACAGATTCAAATAATTTTGTTGCTGAAAGTTCAGGTGTATTATTTGTTTGATTATCACTTTTGCAACTCTTTCTTTAAAATTGCAAATTGAAATTCATCCGTCCATTCTTTATTTTTATAGTAACTGCTTAATGAATGTCCTTCTTTCCTCATTCCAAGTTTTGTTAATAATTTAATCGAATTTTGGTTTCTAGTGTCACAAATTGCAATTATCCTTTGAATACCGATATTTGAAAATAAGTATGTAATCAGTGTTGATAGGCCTTCAAAAGCAAGCCCTTGACCCCAATAATCATGGTCAATCCTGATTCCAATCTCTGCCTGTCTTCCTTCATCAAATCTTCTGATACCACAATCTCCAATATGAATATTAGTTGCTTTGAATTCAAATGCGATTTGATTCCAATTATTAATAGATTGTAAATCAAAATTTAGCACTTCTTCAATAAATTTAATTCCTTCATCTCGTGAAATATTACCCCTCCATCCATCATACTTAGACACAATTGGATCATTACGATATTTTAGCATGGTTTCTAAATCATTAATTTTAAACTTACGAAGTATCAATCTTTTAGATTCAACAATCATATATCGTTATTGTAATTAAACTATTTTCAATTTATTTTATCAAACAAAATTGTTGAAATATATCTATTGTAAAATTACTTATCTTTTAACTTATATCATCTAAAATGACAAAATTCATATGAAAATATTAGTTACTGGAGGGACCGGGCTAATCGGCAGTCATTTAATCCCTAGTTTAGTTACAAGAGGTCATGAGGTATCTGTTCTTACTCGAAATGAGAATAAAGCTCAAAAAAAATTTGCTGAAAAAATTAATTTTATTCTAGGAAATCCTACTAAACAGGGATCGTGGGTTAATGAACTTGCTAGTATGGATGTAATAATAAATTTAGTTGGTGCAAACATCCTCAAGAAAAGATGGAGTAAAAAAAGAAAGATCGAATTGTATGATAGCCGAATTCTGAGTAAAAATAATATATTGGATGCATTGAAAAACCATATTTCAAATGATTCAAGTAAAAAATATTTACTCATTAGTCCTTCAGGGGTTGATTACTATCCCCAATCTGAAATTAAGGAATTTGTGGAAAATGATCCAGTGGCAGATAATTTTATTGGGAAATTGTGTAAAGATTGGGAACCAAATAACGGAGACCTTTCAAATTCGAATATTCGTATCGTAGTTTTCAGATTAGGTGTTGTATTTACTTCATCTGGTAAAGGGGCGGAAATGATGTTTTTACCACATAAATTCTTTATTGGGAGCTGGTTAGGGAATGGTAAACAACATTTTAGCTTTATTCACATAGATGATTTAGTAGGTGCAATTATATGGGCTTTAGATAATAAAGAAATCCATGGCACTTTCAATTTAGTTAGCCCAGAAACACTTTCTCTTAAAGAAACAACCAAAATTGGTGGTAAGATAATGAAACGTTGGACTTGGTTATTTTTACCAGGATTTATTCTAAGAATAATTTTAGGTAAGAGAGCTGATCTGTTGCTTAAAGGAAGAAAGGTTTCAGGTAAAAAAATTCAAGACGCGGGCTATACTTTTCTATATCCCACTATTGAAAGCGCTTTAACTGATATTTTGGGAAAGAAAAATAACGATGTTGAATAAAATTCATGATGCTTTTGCTTTGGTATCGACCGTAGCAAATTATACTCCAGTATTAACTTCAAGAACATTAAATGAATTAACTCAAAGTCAAATCTATGTAAAATGTGAAAATTTCCAAAGAGGAGGGGCATTTAAATTTCGCGGAGCATTCAATGCCATTTCAAATTTATCTGAAGATGCGAAAAATAAAGGCGTTGTTACTCATTCTAGTGGAAATCATGCTCAAGCAGTTGCTTTGGTTGGTCGTATTTTGGGAATCAAAACCACTATTGTCATGCCTAATAATGCACCTGAAGTAAAAGTTAGTGCAACAAAGGGATATGGTGCTGAAGTTGTCTTTTCTGAACCAGATATCCATTCCCGTGAAAAAGCCTGTGACGAATTAATAAAAAATAATGATTATTCACTTATTCATCCATATGATAACGAAATGATAATTGCTGGTGCTGCAACTGCTTCAGTTGAATTAATTAAAGAAGTTGGTGAATTGGATTTAATCATAGCACCAGTGGGTGGAGGTGGTTTAATCAGTGGTACGAGTTTATATTCAAAACTGTCTGGTAAAATTAAACGGGTAATTGCAGCAGAACCTGAGAAGGCCAATGATGCATACCAATCTTTTACATCAGGAAAATTAGTAAGATCGCATTCACCTGCAACAATTGCTGATGGATTGAGAACTTTATTATCAGAAAGAACTTTTGGTTACATTCAAAAGCATGTAGATGAAATAGTTACTGTTTCTGAAGAACAAATAATTGGGGCAATGCAGTTTTTTTGGGAAAGAATGAAAATTGTGGTTGAGCCTTCAGGAGCAGTTTCACTTGCAGTATTATTGAAATTATCAAATTCTAATAAATTAGAATTCGCTCAGAAAATCGGAATTATAATATCTGGGGGAAATATAGATTTAACAGATTTTTTTAATCTTTATTCAAATCAAATTTAATTTCCCATTGTTGCAGAAATTTCGTAAAGATCTTGCGTTTTGATATTTTGTTGAACTGGATTGAATACAAGAAATATACTTAGTAAAGCTCCAATAATGGATATGCCTATTGATAATTTGAATAAAAATGACATTGATAATCGATCGTAAAGAAATCCACCCAGAATCGGTCCAATAATTGTTCCGATAAAAGTTAGACCTGATGCCGTACCAATAACCATCGTTCTGTTTTCTTTTTTAGCAGCATCGGAAATTAGTGCCTTCATAGCTGGTGCCATGAACCCCAAACTCATACCGGCAATGATTGCTGCGATAACCATCCCCATCAAATTAGTTGCATTTAGTAATGCGACAAAGAATAATGCATTAAGAAGAGAACCTAAAAATATCATTGGTCTTCTTCCGACTTTGTCCGAAAAAGTACCTAAGAAGCCTTCACCAATTGCTGCAAATAAACCATAAGCTGCAACGAAAAATCCAAAATCAGTTGGAGTTAATAGTAAATCGTTGTAAATATAAAACGAGATTCCAGGTTGAACAAGCATCCAACTAATCAAAGACGCCATATCGACTAAAACGAAGATAAAAAATGCCGACTTTGGATTTGGCAATATTCTATATGTTCGTTTGATGGCATTTACAAAACCTGTTTTATCTTTGTCAATTATTAATTTTTCATTCTGATTAACATTAATTTCAGTTGCAGATAATGCTGTATATGCCCAAACAACTGTTAAAAAGGCTAATCCTGCAGAAACATAAAATGGAAATTCGATAGATATATTGTATAAGAATCCTCCAAGAACTGGACCAATTACAAGCCCGATGCCAGCACCTGCAGAAACTATCCCAATATTTTTTGCTCTTTCTTTTTCTGGAACAATATCTGAAACCATTGCAATAGATGCTGGAAATACCGCTGAAGCAAAGATTCCTTCAATTCCCCTAGCGATCAATAATATTTCAAAAATATCTAAATATATTGCAAAAACAAATAATAGATTACTAATTCCAAATCCAAATAATCCTATGACAATAATCTTTTTTTTCCCATATTTGTCTGCCCATGATCCAAATATAGGTGAGAAAATAACATACGTCACTCCATAAGATCCAGCAAGAATTCCCAGTTCTAACGCACCTTTTCCCCATTCTTCAAGTATTTTGGGGAAAATTGGAAAAATAATTCCAATACCTGTGTGTACTAATAAAGACACTGAGGCTAATAGAATAACATTAATTCTATATTTTTCCATTACATTAGTTCAGCTTAAAGTTTCCTTAAAATAGATGTTCATAGGGATAAAATCAATTAGTATAAACTAAGAAGTAAATCAATAAGGGGTTGCTCGTGTGCTGCACTATTGGTTTTCAAGTCAATATACTCAGCATTATGAATTTGGTCTGTAATCCCCTTTGTCTCTCCCACATCATGCAACCTATCTTCTGTTGCACCAATAACATGGCATTTAGTTTTGGACCCATCAATTTTACTTAAATCACCATTGATCGTGTTGCCATTCCATGCTTTTAATGTTTTTTTAAGCCTAATCGGTTCAGCTAATTCTAGAGCTAACCAGTATTTTTCCTTCTGCTTTGGATCAGCCTTCTCGTTAGTATACTTTCGAATAATTACTTTCTGCATGATCTTTTTTGCTACATTATTGTAAGTCCATGTATTTGTTATCGGTAATAGAAATCTGAACAGAGTTGGTACTCTTAACACCACAGCTGGTCCTACTAAAATTACATTTTTTGGTTCAATAGTCTTTTCGGCAAGTAAATGGATTAAAGTTGTTGATCCCAATGAGCTTCCTATTGCTGTATATTCTGATTTGTCTAATCCAAGAATTTCAATTGATTCAGCACAATCTAGTAACATTCTTTCTTTTGTTATTTTGAGTTTTTTATCAAGCTTTGAAGTATGTTTTTCTCTTGATTCAACATAATCAATCTGAAAATTTTCATCATGAAGTCCATTTAGAATATCAATCCAAGACAAAACTAATGTGTTCATGCCTGGATACATTAGAATTTTACCTCTCGGATTTTTAGGATGATAATAAAGGTGTCTTAATTCTGTTCCATCTGACATTTTTAGATAATCTACGTTTATATGCTCAGGTAGATCGACATCTTGAAAGGTTTCACCCATAATTCTTGATCGAAATATTCCTTACTAAATCCTTTCACCCTATTCTTCTATTCTGATAAAATTTACCGGATCATCTGAGAAAAAATCAATTATTAGAACTGTCAAAGGATAAATGAACGTCGTGCATTGAATTAAGCCATCTTCTGATTTCCTAACTCAAAATTTTACTCAATAAATTGCCTTTGGTTGACTCAAGTTCAATTTAATGTAGCAACAAAGAATTATCTTAATTTGATATTTAATCGACTTACCATTTATTTCTTCTATAATTTTAAGAATTATTTTTCCACACCTATTAACTGGAGAACCACCCTTCGGCTTCTTGGGTGAACATCACATTCAAAGAAAACGATTTGTTGCCATATTCCTATCATAATATCTTTTCCAATCACACTGAAGGTTTTTTCCGATCCAAGGATAGATGCTCTGAGGTGTGAATGAGCATTGTTATCTATCTGATCATGTTTGTAACCAATTCCCTTGGGGATTAATTCATTTATCATTTTCTTATTATCTTCTATCAAACCTCTTTCGAATTCAGTGGTGATTATTGCCCCTGTCGAACCAGGAACTGAAACATTAAGTAAACCATCTGTAATTTGAGATGATTTGACAAATTGTTCAATTTGATGGGTCAAATCAATGATATCATTTTCACCTTCAGTTTGGATTTCAAGAATCAGGTTTTCAACTTTCATGGATTAAGTAAAGAAAAATTCTTTTTATATTTAGTTTAATATTCTTGGATTATTCTGTATATTCAACAATTTCACCAAACGGTGGTTGAATATCTGTGGTCATGATCCAAACAACAGGATAAGGTGGGTCAAAATTTGGGAAGCTTCCGTATCCGTCAGTAAAATATATTAATAATTCTGGAGTTAAACCATGGTCCTCAACATACTTGAAAACGGGAATAAAAGACGTTCCTCCTCTTCCAGTCCATGCTCTACCCTCCCAAGGCAAAGCTCCTCCATCTATTGATTGCCCATTTTCAATTTCCAATACCGCTTGAATTTTAGCATCGCAATCAATTAAGGTCATTTTGACTGTACTCATAGTACTTAGAATTGCATGAGTCTCACTGGCAAATTTAGTTAACTCTTCCTCCGAAATTGATCCAGATGTATCTACAGCCACTACTACAGATAGATTTTCTCTAATTGTAGAGGGAAGATTAATATCCATACCAATCAATCTTTTATTTGGTCTTATCCATTTCCAATCACTCACAATTGCTCTTTGAACATATTGAGCCAATAATGTGTACCAAGGTACCTTTGGATTCAATAAATCATTTACCATCGCTTTCATTGCTGATGGTAAATTTCCAATATCTCTCCCTTGAATACCATTTCGAACGATCCCTTGAAACCGATTTGAATCTAATTGTTGTACCTCATCTGATGTGTTTTCATAAAATACATCCATAGCGTAACCGAATCCACATGGGTTATCAATTCCACTATATTCGCTTACCTCATCAAGAACATTTGGATTAAGCTTACTTCTCCAGTGTATTTTATCTTCCCTTCTTTTCGCTTCCTTTTCATCAATTTGATCTTGAATTCCATCTAGACTATGAGCGTAATCTGATAAGGTTTTGAAAACTTTATCTGCAGATTCATTTTTTAACATATCGGGAATTGTGTCAGTTGTATCTATACTCCAAATGCTATCGAGGAAGTTTTTGTCAATATTTTGAATGTTCAGATTTCTGTTGATTTTACTCTTGATGACATTACTATCCGCAAGTTTATTTCTTGCATCATCTACAATTAATCGAGTCGCAATATCTGTACTCAGACTCCAAATGTCTTCGTTTCTGACCTTAGCTCGTTTTCCATGTTGCATGATTAAGTGTACAACAAGGTGCATAAGCATACCCATCATTTCTTCCTTTTTCTTATCTGCTGTGTAATTTGGATTAATGTAAATCCGTCTTGTGTCACAGGCATATGATGGTATGTTTGGATCAATTGTGGGATAAATTTCAAGATTACCCAAAATATAACCAAAAAATGGCATATCCAAAAATAATCCAGTTCTTGCTTTTGATAATCTTATTGATTCGTATTCCCCTTCGGGAGATTCATCTCTAGTTATAAAGGCTGAAAGATCAAAAAATTCTTTTACTGAAGTTGGCTTTTCGTCATCAATCATAAAATTACGTCCCAAGAGTAATGATCAGTAATTATCTTTAAGATTGAATTAGATAAAAACCTTATCAATGAAGAAAAACAACTCGACGTCAGAAAACATAAATCACCTGCAAGATCAAATTTTATACAAGATTCCAATTACTATTAATTAAAAAGTTAATAAAGAAAACCTAGGTCTTCTGAGATAACTAGTTTTAATTAATGAAGTAACTAGTTGAAAACAGATATAACTACGTTTTTTTTATCAATCATATATTAATAAAAACCTTATAGATGAGATTTATGAGAGCAATTCTTAACATTGATGGAACTATAAAAAAAGGCGTAGCTGAGCCAAAGATATCTAAAAAAGAATTATTAAAAATGTATGAAACAATGGTGCAAGTTCGTCTATTTGATCAAAAGGGTATGCGATTGCAAAGACAGGGGAGAATCGGCTTCCACATTCCTACCACAGGCGAAGAAACACATGTCGCAGTAGCAGCAGTATTAAATGATAATGATTGGATATTTCCTAGTTATCGACAACATGGGTGCTTTCTTTGGAGAGGTACCAAATTTGAAGATTATGTGAATCATCTCTTTGGAAATGAGCTTGACCCTCAGTTAGGAAGGAGGCTACCTGGCTTGTATGGAGATATTGAAAAACGATTTGTAAACCCAAGCGCTCCTATTGGAACCCAAGTTGTACAGGCTGCAGGAGTTGCCTATGCATCTAAATATAAAAAAGATGGTTCTATATGTGCTGTATTTTTTGGTGATGGTGCAACATCTTCTAATGATTTTCACTCAGGAGTAAATTTTGGTGCAGTGACAAAGAGCCCAGTAATATTTATTTGTATGAATAATCAATTTGCGATCTCTGTACCATTAGAAAAACAAACTGCGGCTGATAAAATAATTGACAAAGCAATTGGATATGGATTACCTGGGGATAGAATAGATGGAAATGATATATTAGCTATGTATACCGCTGTTACGGAAGCAGCGGATCGAGCAAGAAATGGAGAGGGTCCAACGTTTATTGAAGCATTAACTTATCGGCTTGGTCCTCACACTTCTTCTGATGATCCAACGAGATATCGAGAAGATAAAGAGGTAAGGGCTTGGGAAAAGAAGGATCCAATAATTAGATATAAGAATTATTTAATCCTCAAAGGCATAATTACTGAAGAGGGCGACAAGAAACTATGGGACAAGTATGATAAATTATTCAATGAATTGATTGCAGAAGCTGACAAGAAAGGGCCGCCCGATATAGAAACCATGTTCACAGAGGTATATGAAGAAATGCCTTGGAATCTTAAGGAACAATTAGAAGAGGTAAAAAGTTTCAAGAAGGTGTGATTATGACAGAAATTACTATTTTAGAAGCAATTAGAATGGCTTTGGAACAAGAAATGAAACGAAATGATAAGATAATTCTTCTTGGGGAAGATATTGGTCCTAATGGTGGCGTATTTAGAGCAACGCAAGGACTTATTGATAAATTTGGTGAGGATAGAGTGCTTGATACACCTCTAAATGAGAGTGGGATTATTGGTTTTGCTGTAGGTATGGCATTAAATGGGCTAAAACCTGTTCCTGAAATTCAATTTGCTGATTTTATCTATCCTGCTATGGACCAGATTCTTTCAGAAGTTGCAAAATTTAGATATAGAAGTGCTGGACAATTTCCAAGCCCAATGGTTATTCGTACTCCATATGGTGGTGGAGTAAAGGGTGGACATTATCATAGTCAATCACCAGAAGCATATTTCACTCATACTCCAGGTATAAAAGTTGTAATTCCAAGCAACCCATATGATGCAAAAGGACTATTAATTTCGAGTTTACGATCAAATGATCCTATATTATTTATGGAGCCAAAGAGAATTTACCGTGCCTTCAAAGAAGAAGTACCTGAGGAGGATTATACAGTTCCCCTTAGCAAAGGTAACATTTCCAGAAGTGGGTCAGATGTCACAATTGTAACATATGGTGCAATGGTACACGTTGCACTTGATGCGGCAGAGTTAGCTTCAAATGAGGGAATAGATTGTGAAGTTATAGATTTACGAACCGTATCGCCTTTGGATATTGACATTATTGAAAAATCCGTAAAGAAAACGGGAAGATTCGTGAGTGTGACGGAATCACCAAAAACATCTGGTTTCGGTGCTGAACTCTCTGCTCTTGTTGCAGAGCGATGGATTGAATATATGCAAGGTCCAATCCTTAGAGTGACTGGATACGATATACCTTTTCCATTTGTTTTTGAAAAATATTATATGCCAACTCCTGAAAGAATTCTTGAAAATATCAAGAAGACATTCTACTTTTGAGGTGCTTAAATGATTTACGAATTAAAATTTGCAGATATTGGAGAAGGGGTCCATGAAGGGGAAATACTAGAATGGCATGTCAATGTTGGAGATGTCATTACTGTGGAACAATTATTACTCGAAGTCAATACGGAAAAAGTAAATGCAGAAATTACTTCTCCTGTTGCAGGAAAAGTAGTTTCACTTGAGTTTAAAGAGGGAGACATCATAAAAGTCGGTCAGATCTTAATAACTATAGACACAGCCGGAGAAGGTGAACCCAAAACTACAATTCCAAAGAAAGAAGATGCTAAAGAAACTGTAAAGGAAAAAGATGATTCTTTGTTTACTCCCTCAACACCTTTCAAACGAATTGCAAAGACATCTACATCCTCAAAATCAGTTTCTAAAAGAGTTCTCGCAGCTCCAGCTGTTCGAAGACAAGCAAGGGATGCAGGAATTGACCTAAAATTGGTTCCTGGTAGTGGACCAGCCGGACGAATAACGCGAGAAGATCTTGCCTCTTATCTAAGTGGTTCACCAAAAGCTCGTATGACAACTTCGCCACTACCTGAAAAAAGGAAACTTGATATAATCCCGGGTGGAGAAACACGAATACCTCTCAAAGGAATAAGAAGGACAATCTTTAATTCCATGAGAAAATCAAAAGATACAGCTGCTCACTATACCTATTTTGATGAGGTAAATATGGGTGCTCTACGTGATTTGAGGAATCAATTGAAACCATTGATGGAGCAAAGAAATATAAAAATTAGTTATCCTGCGATTGTCATGAAATGCATGATTCCAGCTCTTAGAAAATACCCAATACTTAATTCCTCTTTTGACGAGGAAAATCAAGAAATAATCGTGAAGGATTACTTTAACATTGGGATATCAGTAGACACAGATGATGGTCTCCTTGTTCCAGTTATTAAAAATGTTGAACAAAAATCTTTATGGGATATTAGTTTGGAAATACTAGAAGTAGCTGATAGAGCGAGGCGTGGAAAATTAACTCTAGATGATGTGTCAGGTGGTACCCTAACCCTAACTTCAGTTGGAAATATTGGAGGAATAATGGCTACCCCGATAATTAAATCTCCGGAAGTTGCTATTTTAGGGCTGACAAAATCACGACTCAAACCAATTATTGTTGAAAAGAATGGTGGACCCGAAGTTGGTATCGGTTACATGATGAATCTATCATTATCTTTAGATCATCGTATTGTGGATGGTGCAGTAGGTGCACGTTTCATGAGTGAATTAATTCGTTACATGGAAAATCCAGCTTTACTTTGGGCTGAGAATACAGAAAGTGTTTAGGTGTTAATATGAGTGAAAAATTTGATGTAGTTATAATTGGAGCGGGACCAGGTGGTTATCCAGCTGCAATTCGAGCTTCTCAACTCGGAAAAACAGTTGCAATTATTGATAAAGGAACAATTGGTGGGGAGTGTTTAAATTGGGGCTGCATCCCATCAAAAGCAATGATCAGTGCTTCAGATTTCTATTACAAAGCCAAAACCGAATCATCCCAAATGGGTATTTCAATTGACAATATCTCAGTAGATCTACCTAAATTAAAGGCTTGGAAACAAAGTATTCAAGACCGGTTAATCGGTGGGATTAAGCAATTACTAAAAACAAACAAGGTGAAAACTTATCTTGGAACTGCAAAAGTATTGAATAGAAATCAAGTATCAGTTGACCTTAATGAAGGTGGAAATTTGACTATTGATTTTGATTCATTAATTGTCGCGACTGGAACCGAATTTATTTCAATTCCAGGATTTGATATTGATGAAACATTCATATTATCATCAAAAGGATTATTTGATCTGGATCATCTACCAGATGAATTAATTTGTATTGGAGGGGGTATTATTGGTATTGAACTTGGGACAGTATTTGCTAAATTAGGTTCGAAAGTCAAGGTTGTAGAATTATTACCTCAACTACTAACAGGAATTGATAAACGAATTGTACGATATGTAGAGAAAAAATTGAAAAAACTTGAAGTAGATGTATTTTTGGAAAGTAAAGGTAAATCCTATTCCATAAAGAATGGTAAAATCAATCTTACAATTGAGACTAAAGACGGCGAACAGGTCATAACTGGTAATAAAATCCTTCTTTCAATTGGTAAAAAAGCATCTACAGAAGGTCTTAATCTTGTAGCAGCAGGAATTAAATTGGATAAGAGAGGATTCATAATAGTTGATAAACAACAGAGAACAAACGTATCAAATATTTATGCCATAGGTGATTGTACAGGATTGCCATTTTTGGCGCATAAGGCTACAAAACAGGGAATAATTGCTGCTGAGGTTATCTCAGGTAAAAATTCCATATCTGATTTCAAATCTATGCCATCTGCAATTTTCACAGATCCTGAAATTGCAATAGCAGGGATTACCGAAGCGGAAGCAAAAGAAAAAGGAATGGATGTAATGGTCGGTCAAGCTGCGTTTGCAGCTTCAGGTCGAGCTATGTCAATTCTTGAAGAAGATGGGTTTGTCAGAATCATCAGTGATGCCAACGATGGCGTTTTACTCGGTGTCGAAATTGTCGGGCCGCATGCTACAGATCTTATTAGTGAAGCAGCTTTAGCGTTGGAAATGGGTGCAACTGTTGAAGATGTTGGATTTACAGTGCACCCTCACCCAACCTTACCCGAAATGATAATGGAAGCAGCTGAAGCAATTGAAGGCAAAGCCATACACATTCCAAATGCAAGGAAGCGAAAGAAGAAATAATCAAGTAGCTATATAAAGTTCATTTATCTTTTCTCTTACCCTTATAAATCCAGAAATCCTTAGTATACAGATTATTTACATACTTATTTGTTAACTTGATTTCATCTTCAGATAAATCTCCTTTAGCGAAACTTATTGGGAAATCTATAGCCATCATTTGCATAAATTTGTTTATCCACAAATCTTGATTGAATTCTGGAAGATTGACTGTTTTAAAATATCTGCTCTTTTTGTTATCTGTTGGATTACTGTCCCTTGCTAGTAATGAATTATTTAGGTGATTAATATTTACAGATTCAAGAATAGTTGCATGATGGAGGTGCCAATTTTTATACATATAACCAGCTGAGCCGGATATCTTTTCTCCATGATAAAAAATATTGGAATTTCCTTTTATTTCTAATTTCGAGTATCCGATCTTCATCAGGGATTTCATTAATAACTCTGTCATTTTTCTTGTTATTTCTTGGAGATTATTAACCTCTAAACTTTTTTTCAATTCAGGAGCAATAAATAGACTGACGTTAAGGTTCCCCATATCATGATAAACTGCACCTCCACCAG
>MDVR01000067.1 GCA_001940725.1 Candidatus Heimdallarchaeota archaeon LC_2
GAGTGGCAAAAAGAATATCCTGACCTGGATGTTGATTTTGGCTTCATGCCATGGCCAAAAAGATGTATTCCCTTTGTCTTAGATTTATACAGAAAGCAAGGTCGATGGAGGGACCAAATGACGTTATACCATGGCACTCCCCACAAATTTGACACTCTGGAGCCCATGCACGACCAATATTGCTATCGGAAATTTTCAGCTATTTCTACTACCAATGTCCCAACTTATGCGAAAGCGTTCGGATTGATAAAAAACAGCATTTCAAGTGATATAAAGGAAATTTATGTATACAAGTTTGAGGAAGAATCGGTTAAATCAGAATATCAAATCGGCGGTCGAGAAGAGGTTGAAACTGCTTTTGATGTTCTGACAGAGATTCTTGACTTTGAAGTAATAAGGTATAAGGTCCAAGGTTTCACCGAAGAGAAGAGAATGTGGCTTAATAGAGCACTTTGCAAGGAGATTGACTCAGAGCTTCAGGGTGAAATAGAATCAATGGTGTGTGAAATTCTGAAATTATAATTACTTCAGGTAGCATGGAGAAGACGTAGTATAGAATCAAACATCTCTGACTTGTACAGTTTTCCTAGTGTTGTCACTAACTAGCTAACTTTGCTAAATCATCAAGGAGTGAAAGAATTCTATCAGAAATCACTCCCATCAAATATGATTCGCCATCGGAATCTTCCAATCCTGTTCACAAACTCTACAGTTTAGGATTGCCAGTAGAGTTTTCAAAATTGTGGGACGAGGAGGTATAATTGCATTTGTTGATATGTGAAGCATTTCTTTTCTTAATTTCATTATCTTGGATGAGAGATATGATATAACACCTAAGAAACATATTTTAGTATAGAATGGTAAATTACAATGAGTTACTTTTGCGATACAAATCTAGAGATACAAAGGATAAAACAAACCAACGAGGAGTTGGTGAATTCATTAAAAGATTTGCTGGTTGGATTGTAAATGAAGAATTCAATGATTATGGGATGGATTTCGAAGTTAGAATATCTGTAGACATTGACAGAAAAATGCAGGATGTTCAACTTTTTACCTTTTATTCCCAATTGAAATCGACAGATGTTGTGTCTGAAGAATCTAGTTATGATTTCAAGGTTTCAGATTTATTGTTTTTTGAAAATCAAGATCTACCTGTACTACTAGCTAGGTATTTTGATGGAAATTCAAAATTGTACTATGTAATTGCTCAGGAGTATATTTGGGATATTCTTGATATTGAAGATTACTCATGGAGATCCCAAAGGACAAAGGTAGTTAAATTTGAAAAGGAGGTTAATGACTTAGAGGAAATTCGAGAGGCATTAATGAGATGTCGTGCAAGGATCATTCGTATGCACCTTCACAGTTTAAAAATTGGGGAAGGTTTTTCATTTAGCTCTCCAAGCTCTCTTGATGCCCTAATCGAAAATAAGAAACGATATGAAAAGGAGGGTCGAGCCTTAAGTTTACACGAAGCACATTTGCGACGAAAAGATGGAGATTCAGAAGGTGAAATACAGATCTACAAGACACTGATAATTAACCCCGAAGATAGTTATGAGAAGTTATTGGCATATATTAATTTAGAGGAAATTTATGTTAGGAAAAACAATGAATTAGAATTTAAGGATATAATTCAAGATGGCTTAATTCTAGCAAAGAACCTCAAGGAACATGGTCTCGGATATTTCCAATTAATTTTGGCTTCCTGGTTAAATTATTCTAAATTACATAAGAAAATAGCTCAATCTCAAATAAGAAAGAAATCTATATTACTAGGGAACAGTGACCCATTGGCACTGTATTATGAATTTCAATTCTATGATGGGATACTTGAAACGATAAAAAATGTTAATGAAAAAATAAATTCTGCGTTGAATTATTTGTGGGATAATTCTGATCATATGTTTATTACAGGTTTATCAATTGTGATTAGGATTTTTGTCCAAAAAACATCAATTCTGTATCATCTTGACTCAAACGTAATTGAGGAAATTAAAATATCGGCAAAGATAGTTGTTGATATCCTTGAGTCATATTTAAAATATGATTTTGCTCCTGAGTTCAAAATTGATGTACTCTATGATTTAGGAATATACTATTATCACATTCTTGAATATGATCTAGCTATTGACAAATTAGAACGTGCCATAGAAATTGCAGAAGAGACGAAGAATCTTTCCTTCATGAAATATACAACAGTCAAAAAACAAACTTTGATTGACAATCCTAATCCGTATGAAGCAATAGCCGAAAAGGCGAAATCGTCAAAGAAATTAGAAGAACTTTCAGGGGCAGAATACAAAGAAGACGTCGTTAATTTAATCACGCAACTAGATCTTATTGATTTGAGTGATGTAAATGATGAAATCACAAAGTCAGTACTCAACGCTATTGATGACTTAGATCGTACTGAAATTTATCGACATTGTGAATTTCTTAGAATCAGACAAATTAGTACGAGTATCCTAGGACATCAAATACAACTTGAAACATTAGGACCGAAGGTTATTTGGTGTAAGCATGGTCAGGATTTTCCCATTAACATATCTCTTAAGCACGTATTCAGAATATTTAAATCGAGCAATTGTACAAATTGTAGTCATCATACACCTAGAGATCAAAATTGGAAATATACTATAAATGATGCTCGGAATTTGGAAATTGAAACCGACTTTAAAAAATTCTGGGAAAATATTCGGTTTTAGATTTCATCTAAATCTATCCGTGTTATCTATTGCGTTATATGAAGCAAATAGGTTTGTATCATCCGATGAAAATCATACGGAAGATCTTCCTTAGAAATACACTTAAACCCAGAATTAATTTTCGTTTAGTAAATCAAATACGCAATTTGATCGAATTTGGAATAATATTCACCGCGTGTTAGTATTTCTAACACAATAATTTATATTGTGTGGATATATCTAACACATATGCCATTTGACAATTATCTCGATGATCTAAGTAAATTCTGTATTCATTACTTTGATGATGTAAAAAATTTTGGTGTTCATCTCGATCTCAGTAACTTTACATTTGCTATAGATAAAGAAAAATTACATTATACGGACCTTCGGATTGACCATATTCCTTTTGGAAATCTAATTGGAAAAGAAGAAAATATTACTGAATTAATCTTAGATATTCTCAAAACACAGATAGGGCACTTTGACATTCCTGCAATTATGAGTTATGTGTACCATCACAAGTTGGGAATGAAAAAAAAGGAAATTAATAATCACTTTTCTGAAGAGAATCTAACAAAAGGTAAATCTCCATTCAGTATTCTATGCCAGCATTTGGAAAGATGGAGCTTCAGGCCAAAATATGAAAGGGATCACCTCAATTATGACGATGATGGCATTCATGAAACTATCAAGCTTATGAATTACACATACTCAATTAATAAAGAACCTGGAGAAAAAGTCAGTCAAGCCCAACTGAGAGCATTGATCATAAGTAATTTAGGGTATAGCTTGAATGCAACTGATCGATCACACCTATCTAAACTTCGTAAAAAGGTAACCAGATGTCAGGAATTTGTTCAATCAGTATCTACTCTAGTCTGACAATATTTAGTCAAATTAATCTCAATTTAATTAAATACTATCAATAATTCTGAAACCACTATCATTTATTTGAAATCACTATCATTATTTCTGAGTAAATTACAAAATAGTGTCATTTGCAGAAAGATTGATAGGTAAAAATTGTTGAAATTCAGAATTATTTTTGAGAATTAATGTCCGTCTAATTTTGCAAAATAATGTCACCTTTCCATATTTTTGCAATTTAGTGTCATAAATTGACCTCGAACAAATAATTATTGATAAATAATGTCATTTTGACAATTCATACCACATCAACGCAATTTTAAAAGTCCAATATCAATTCTCAATCTTTCTGACTTCAAAAAGCTCAATAAAAAAACACTGCTTTTGTGAGTTTCCAGATTAGATAAGAGCGATGAAAGGGTAGTTTAAATAGTTAATATTGAAAATTTACAATTAATTAAGAGTAAGCACAAAAAAAGTGAGTACCATTTAATAAATATTAAAGTAAAATTACATTTCCAATATCCAAAAATAATGAGACTGTTTCGAAATCCGAAATAAATTAAGTAATACTGATTTAAAGAATATTTGTCTGTAAATGAACAAACAATAATAATTACATTACGTTTCTTATTTTAAAAAAAATACTTACTTGTGGTAGATGATTACGAAGTATTTGGATTACTTGTTAGTTATTCATTATTAGAATTACTATAAAAAATAAACACTATGTATTTGTAGAACTATCCTTCATGAATTCTCAAGTGTAAGAATTTAAACCATAGTTTTGTCCACTGGTCAGTACTATATCTATAAAATATTTAATCCAAGTAACTTAAATCTTCACTTTGAGGATAGTCTCTATTTGGTTATATATCCTCCAATCAATATTAGAACAAGAATCAATGTTAGACTTCGCCAATCAAATAGGTGTAAATAGATCAATTTTCTCAAAAAATCAAGAATTGAGGAATATTGTAACTACTGTCAATAACATTAAACAACATGGTAACCCTTCCATTGAACCTAAACAAGCTTTAACTATAAATACAATTAAAATAAAACAAGACGTCATAAAGATTTGAGGGTTGGAGTTGCGTAATGATGAGTTCTGATGATGATTTAGATAATGAGGATGTTGAAGAGATAGGCGAAGAGTATGAAAGACCAGATATTAATTATATTGATTCCAGGGATGGAAAATATGAATTATTATCAAAATTGATGGATTATCGCATAAACAAAGAAAATATGCTTTCATATATAGGTAGATCGCTTGGCGATAGAAGTGAAGCAGATATTCTCGAGATGATCACTGATTTAACCGATGATGAGGTATCCAATTTATATAATGAATTCGCACATACTAAAGGACCAGGTAGATTAATAATTTTAGAGAGACCTCTCAAAGATTACGATTCTTATATCGAAATCGTTGATGGGATTGTCAACTTAGCAACGAAACTCCCGAGAATACATTTTATTACCAAGATTGAAGATAAAATTCAAATCAAATTTGTATTCCTTAAAATTAATAAGAGCCGACAGTTTTACCTCAAAGCAGGGAGACCTACATATATAACACCGAGTCAATACATAGTCATCGTATTTAATAAAGAACTCCAAATTATTGAACTTCGTGGAACTAATCTTGGACAATTTCCAGAGATTATTAAAAATTCGAAATTAGATGCTATTGAACTCTTAATGGGTACTGAACTATTAATTAAATTAATTGAATCATTAAGAGTTAGTTATGCTAATTTTCACTGTGATAGTGAATTAATCACTGAACGTGGAATGAAAACTGACAGAAACGTTAACCTTGCAAATCTTGAAGAATTTAAAGAACATCTTGGAAATGAGAAAAGGAGACTATATAAAATAACTGCGAGATTAGAGATTGATGGGAGATCAGTATCTTTTAGATATTATCCCCAAAATGGTAATTTCACATTATTGATCACATGTAGAGAAAATATTCTATACGATGTAATCAAATTATTTAATGCAGTAATATCTGGTATCAATATAGAAGATATTAGGAGTAAAGATGAAAATGCCCAACCAGGAATTGAAACGTACTTTTAGTATATTCATCCAGGATAAATTAAATGAAGGCTCCTATTGGATCAATGGGGGATCAATCAGATCAGATTTAAATTTATCTTGGCCTGATTTTATAGAGCTAATAAAAGAGAAAGAAAAACACAATATCTTAACTACATTTTGGTATGTTCTTTGTCCCAATTGTGGCTCTTACCAATTATTTGGTGCAGATGATAAAAATCAAGGATTTGTTCATTGTGATGATGATGATGAACAAATATCTATTGATGAGCATTCCCAAGTACAAATGAGAATTTATCCGAATTTAGAGAAATTTGATACTACAAACTTCAAAAAAAAACACAATCAAACATTCAATTTATGCATATAAAATCAATTTATAATAGATGGAGATCCTCTTCACCAAAAAACAATAAAGAGAAAGGAGACATTTTTGAAAACTTTGTTGGTGATCTGATTGATCTGATTCCTGGTTTAAATTTTGCTCGAAAAAATGTATTGACAGAAACCTCCGAAGTTGATTTACATTTCGACATTGGAAAAGAAATTGAAGAGCTATATCCTATAAAGGGTAAAGTAGCTGTTGTTGAATGCAAAGACGTGGATCGTAAGATAAATGTAAAGGATATTTCTCATATCGTCTGCGAACTTCTAGAAAGAAAAATTACTTTCGGAGGATTTGTTGCTAACAACTATTTCACAGAAAATGCAAAAAATAGAGTTTTTCATTTTTATAAAAGTCATAACCTAACAATTTTTCTTATTGACAAAGATGATCTAGAGAATATATACAATCAAACCAATAATATTGAGAAGCTTCTATATCACAGGATTATTGAGGAATTACAATTCCGCTAGAGTGGAATTATTATTTTTAATTTTATTGCTCTTAGGGCAATTTGGTTTTCTTGGATAAAGATAAACATAACCCCTTAACTTCTGAAGTATAGTTACTTAATACAACAGCTTAAGGATCCTCCGAAATACTAATCCATTGATTACTATAGTTATCCAGTTAAATAATTGACGGATTGTGTGTTTGAACTGTTACATTTTGAATTTAACAACATACTGTTTTCAATTCTCAATGACTACAACCTTTTGATGTTTATTGATATCTAGTTCCTAAAAATATCTGATACAAACATTTTATGTCTAATTTTAGTTTTATTTAAGACTGGATATTCAAGAAAATCCTCCCTAAAATGAGATTTAACGCAGAAGATTATTATCTTTTTCTCGTTGTAATTTTCTGAATCTATTCATAATCTCCCGACCAGCATTATAATCGCTATTGATAGATGATTTTATTTGAAAGTAGCTTAGATCAATTCCTGTGTCAGTTACTTCTCTTCCAAAAACGTTGTCAGATAGCTTAATCAACTGATCTTCCACGAATGCTCCAGCGGTTATTTCCCCAAGTCTTATGAACGATTTAAATAGATTGTCCCAAAAAGAGTCTGTGTTATTTGACATAGTACTACTCAAAACTACTCATATTTTAAGATGTTGCTTATTAAATCCCATATAGCAAAAATTTTACATTTATACAACATTATCTTAATAATCATTACTAATTAATAATCTATTAATAGATGAAGAGAAAAGAAAAATGGGATTTTATTAAACAAATGCAATATAATGGGTATTCAGATGAAGAAATAGCAAGAATGCTTAAGTATAAAAATGTTCAATCACTATGGAATTGGATAAGCAGGAACAAAGACAAATATGAAAACGAAGAGAATCCAGGTCTGTTAGACAAACTTATTGGGATTCTTTCTGGACAAGACAAAGAAGGTTATTTGTTTGGTCTGTTTATGGGATACCTTTTCCGTAACGCATTGGACAACGGACTAGAAGCCCTTAATAAGGAGACAATAACATTATATGAAACCATTTGGTTCTCTTTTTTGACAAAAGGGGGTCTCAAACGTGGATTGTTACAAGGTTTAGCTATCAAAGATATCCCAGCCTTAGGAAATGATCTTCAATCTTTCTACGAGGGTCTTCTAAGATATTACAATAACCAATAGTTATGGAGACCCACTGATAATTTTTATGATTTCACTTCAGAGAAATTCTTCATTATCACATGAATTAATTTTAGTCATAATAGCCATCTATATAATCTCTTGGATCGTATTTTTCTACATTTACTGAGATTTCTCTTTTTCGGTTTTTGCTGGTATATCAATAAAGTGTTGTAGTACTTCAAGAGCAAATCCTAATTTCTTGATTTTCTTAACCAATTGATCCTTTTTATTTAGAATATTTAATGAGGATTTTATGATTAAACGAGAATGGAATTGAACTTCAAATCTTTGTAGGTTTAAAATATGGAGAATTATTGAAACTAAAATGGGAATGAGTTCTTATGAAAAAGTGGGAATAAAGATGATTTTTATTCGAATTAATAGTTATAGAATTTGAACTTTTAGAGAATATTTTGCATACTCTGGCCCATATTTCAAGGAAATTTATTTTTAACTAACTTTCACATTAACATTATTGTATTATCTTTTATTGTATAGTTGAGTACTGATATATGTTTGCTAATTATATTTAACAAAAACCTCTCTGGGAACTTTTCAATAGGTAAATACTTCCAAATTTGATTTACAATTGTTTTCAGCTTTGTCGTTTTTTGATTTGATCTTTCGATAAGTAGCAATTCAAGTAAGATCTTTACTAAATCCACTGATTCTCTAAGATAAAAAATATTTAGTTGTGGTGAAATTATAAAATTTGGGATATTATTTTCATTAAGAAAGTCAAACAATTTAAGAAAATTTTTTTCGGGCTTAGCCATTCGAACCACGATAAATAAATTTGTAGGAAATTTACTGTAAAATTTGTTTATACGTTTTAAGCTTGAATTATAAGTAAAAAATGGGTAATTCATGAGTGAAATGAGTAACACACACCACTTTTTATTAAACTTTGTAAAATTTATCTCCATATAATTAGAATATGGACCCCTTCCATTTCTAACAATTGATATCTTAATTTGATGTTTTAAAAATAGCATATCATTTGAATTCTTCAACGATTCTCGAATAGATTTCAAATTCTCATACCCAAAATCTTTACTATTTGAATCTTCATTCAATAAATAATACACGGATTCAAAATAAGTTTCAATAATAACTTGTTCTAATTCGGATTGCGAATAAAGATTATTTGATGGTTTAATCTTATCAAATAATTTCTTGATAATCGTAAAATAATTACTAGTTTCAATCAAACTACGTAATGCATCATCCTGCGTACCATGAGAAAATACATTATGAGTATATTCATTTCTGATTTCATCATTGTATGTACGCAAAAATTGAATAAGTTTTTCAGGGAGATAGTCATCAAGTATTGTAATCACTCCTCCCATTGTAGTTTTTATGTTATTGCCTTTTATTTTTTCTAATAATAGCTTAACTGCACCTTCTACAACAAGATTACAGTGAAGTATTGTTGAGTAAAAAAATCTCTTATCATTAAACCCTTGATAAAAACAATTTACTGATTGTGTAAAATGATAATCAATTAAGAAAAACCATTTAGAGGAATCGGATAGTTCATGCACACTCTTAATAATTGCAATCTGATTTCTCCAATCCATAAATTAATCTTGTTATATCCATTATCAAGTATTTGTTTCTCATTCATCAAAATTCTCAGATATTGCTTTTAATTCATCGCGTATAATCTGATATAATTCATCTCTATCTCCTCGATCCTTGTAGTCCTTCGTGAGTGTTTTACCATCCCTAGGTTGAAAATGTGTGCTACTTAACCAGTCATGTTCCTTCCATGAGCAGGCAGAGAGAATAATTGGAAATATCACCATTCCATCTTCTTTTCTTTGTTTGATGAATTTATTAACCTCTTTGTCCATGATGTATTTAGAATTTAGAAACGGCTCACTAATCAAAAGTAATGCAATATGAGACCTTTTGATGTTGGATTGTATTTTTTTATCCCAGATATCCCCCGTAACAATTTTTTTATCAATCCAAAACTCAAAATTATGATAGATTTCTAAACCCTTTAAATATGAAATTAAAGAAGTCTTATCTTCTAAGTCTACAAAAACAACATCCTCTGAGTTATGACTATGACTTACAAATACAACAGTTTTATTCTCCATTTTTTTCTCAATATTTCGAATTCCTTCCCTAATATAGTATTTCCCCATTGTCAAGATTGGTAATTTTGATTTATCAACGGATATGCAGTAATAATCTTGTGAACCTCTTGTGAGTTTTTTATAGTCCAAAATTGGCTGTGAATTTAATTTTTCCAATGCACCGTCCACGACTACTTTATTTCGAAACCCTTTACTTATTCCTAATAGTTTAATCTTACTATCATCTGTAACTTTTACTCCAAAAATTATGTAACCCCCTTTAGTATTTGAAAGTGCTGAAATGCATATTCCCAATTTTTCTGGTCCAGGAGGTATTGCAAAATATATAAGCGTCTCATTTTCGGGAACACCAATTAAATCAATTATTTCATTCCTCAAAATTCAAACCTCAAATTTCGTAATTCCATTTCTTCTTAATATTTCACCCAACGTCAGCCGTTCTGGATCTTCTTCTCCATTTTGAACCCATAGTTCCATGTTAGGTTGATCTAATGCAGCGAGTTCCTCTTCAAAATGAATTATCACTTTTCCAAAGTCAGAAGGACGTGCAATTAAATGGATCTCTTCATCATGTTTTTTTATAATAGCAACAGTTTTCGCAATTATTTTTTTATCTTCAATATCATAAACCTTATTCTGTTCTGATAAATAATTTAGTATTCTCTCCATAGCTCGATCTAATATCCGTTCAACAAAACTATAATCAAAATTTCCAGTTGAAACATGTACAAATTTATTTTTGATATATTCTAATCCTAAAACAGCGTCTAACTCCTCTTTGTTTGTAACTCCAAATCTGATTAAAATTTCATTTGTTATTTCTTCCTTTTGATCTTGGGTGAGAATTCCATTACTATTAATGAGTCCTTCTAACTCATAAATATTACTGACACCATATTTTTCATAGAGTTGCTGCAAATCCTCAACTTCATCAATTATATGAGGATTTGAACGAATCCTATCAAATAATTCGACTGTTTTTGGAGTTATACCCCTTTCATATAATTGTATAAGTAACTCCTTCTGATCTTCAGGCATACTACTCATAATCAAGCTGTTTTCTAATTTCTCTATTTTAGGTAAATAATTTCTTGCATTTTTCCTATTTTCCTTGATCCAATCAATTATTAGCAATACAGCATCTTTAGTCATGTTCTCAAGGCTGTCAAATGGAAATAACCTCCTTATCTCATCAGTTACATCATCAATTGTTTTTACATTTAATTTTAAAAGTGAGGTATCAAAATATTTGTGTACTAAAATTTCCTTCCAATCATTTCCCAAAGCTTCTGTAATATTAACTAGAGCTTCATCGTTGATTGTATCATGAAATAAATCTGTTATTTTCTTTAAATCTCCAATTTGATTTGGTACCATCCTGTAATTATGTAGGTGTGAGATACTATCTTGTAAAATAAATTTTACTGTCTTATTTAACCAAAGGATTGCTTCTTCTTTCTGCAATTCCAAAACATCTTGTACTTTATTAAGATCCTGTAATTCGTTAATTTGGCTACACAGTTCAGAATAGTTTAGTTTATCCCATTCGTCCCACATTATTTTATACCAATTTTCAATATGATCTCGCTTAATTAAATAATCACTGGATATTTGCTCATAGATTTTCCATATTTCTTCTCTGAGTATTTTTGAAGGCAGGGAAGGAAAATAAAAATCTTCAAATTTCTTTTTTTCATTTGTGTTATCATTTGGTTCTATAATCTTAGAGTCTGAGATAATCCTTCTTAACTTTTCGAGTATATTCCCAGAAATCCATTTTCTGTCTAATTCATCAGTTTTAAATTTATCAGGATCGGTCTGGCAAATATAAAATAAATTATGAAACTTATTGCTTTCAAGTTTAAAAAACAGCTCTTCGATCAATTCGATAGCTGATAGAAGTATCTCTTTATTTTCTATTATATCTGGTCTATCTAAACTTCCTAAAAAAATTTCATTTCTACTTTCGTTTGGATTTAAATTTGGACTATTTAATAAAAGAGGAAAAGGGAATTTTTCAGTGCCAATGAGTGGATAATTAACAAATAATTTTGGTATTTTATTCAAATTTTTCAGATAATATTCTTGATTAATTTTTTCCATTTCACAGGCAATTGACAATTTATCATTTCCCAATTTGGCAATGAGAACTTTGGAATATTCATTATTTTTTTTCTTCTTAATAACATGAATAAAATCATCTTCTAGCTCTTCGGAGAGAGAAAATGTAGATGTTATTCCAGTAGTATTGTTTATGATTTTAATTTCTTTAAAATGGGGTACAAACGATAAAACATAAGGGATTAATTTTGTTAATTCTTCAATTCCATCCTCACATGTCTGTTTTTCCAAAGGGGAAAAGAGGGGGTATGTAAATCTCGTATTTAATTGGGCTAAATGAATTTTTTTTTCATATTGCTTAAATGATTTTTTGAGTAAGTTATGAGTATTCATTAATTTTTTAATTAATTCTTTCTTTGTGTTAGCGTCCCGATCAATAAGACATTTGAATGAATATGAGGCTTGATCTTTATTTAATGTATAGCCTTGCACTTTGATTTTTTTGGATAATAAATTAGTCGTTAGAAATCCTGTTCCAAATTTTCCTGTTTTTTTAATTTGGCTTTCTTGAGTTTCATCATTTTCATCATCCTTAGAAGAAGTTTGAAAAACAATACTATTTAGATCCTTTTTCGAAAAAATGTCTCCTGAATGTTTAAAAATCAAAGTATCTTTATTCACTGTAAATTCAGCATTTATCTTTCGATTTGACGTAAGAGTATCTTTTGCATTTTGAAGTAACTCCCAAACCCATCTTGTACTATTTTTAGTTCGTAAATTTTCTAAATTATTCAGATTTGTTAACATATGACTCGCCATACCGGAATATAACGTCTCTTGAACCCCTTTAGAAAATTCCTCAGCAAAACCCATTTTCAATCACTCCTCCTTAAATAATAAGTAATAAAACTCGAAACTAAAGGCTTGTTGATTGCAACTGTAATGAAACCGAAAATCATTAAGAAACAAATGCAATAATAGTGTGTCTTTTATAAAAAATAGTTTATTTTTGTAGTGTCATGTAAATTCACTTATGTTGAAATGATTAATTCTTAACATAATATCTTCCAGTGTGTGTATGCGATTATTTCATAAAAACTCTAAAATTGATCCAGAGAAGTTTTATATTTAACATTTAAACAGGTTCTTGCGAATGATTTAATATAATTTTTCAATCAAATTTAAAAAACTCTAAATCTATATTATTCAACCTAGCAATATTATCTATTGCTTTTTCATATTTCTTCAAGTACCTCTGGATATAATGGTTTTGAGTTCCCAAAATAATTGTCGTAATTTCAGTTGCAATTTCGTTTGTTATAGATATTTCTTTTGAATTGATATATTCTATTTTATTTTTTAGTAATTTATGATGATCATTTTCCATATCTTCCAGGAAATATTGAACATATCCATTTTGCCAATTTTTTGTATCCCATTTTTTAATAATATCTGAAGTCATTTCTCCAATAAATTGAAAGTGTTCAAGATATTTATTTTCCAAGTAAGCTATATAATATTCTCGGACACTCGTTGAAGATATCAACCATCCACGTAATACATGGGGAAAATCAATAAGGGAACTGATTTCATATTCAAATCGTTCTAATTTAATTTCTTTTATACCTCTGTGGATAATTTTATGTCTTTTTTCAATACAAGACTCAATGTCTTGTATAAAAGTTGCCCAATCCTCTGATTTCAGCTTACTACTCTTTAAGAAATATTTTTTTAGCTCTGATAAAAATGAATGGTTCAGGCTTAATAAAGATCCAAATACTTTTTGTATACTATCTAAATTCTGAAAGTTTAAGAATTCTGCAAGAACAATTCCAATTGTTAAATTCGAACTTTCATAAAGATATAAATCTTTTAATTGAAGAGAAACATTTGACTTTAGATTCTTGTAAGGAAACTGAAAATCATCAATAATACGTATAAATAGTTCTCTAAGTCTTATTTCAAAATAAGAAACCGCATTAACATATGCCATCCTCATAAAATGAGTTTTAACAAAAAGAGGTAGAGCATCCACATTTTTAATTAATAGGTCATCTTTAATTTCTAATAAATCATAAATATCTTCTACATATGAGGTGTGATCATTTTGACTAAGGTTTTCAAAGATATGCTCGAATTTTCGTCTCATAATTAGTATTAACTCAGAAATTGCAAAAACTTTATTGAATTTTTTCAAATTTTTGTAAATTTAGCTTAACATAATAAACATAAAATTCGTATAAAAGTAATTCGGATTGCTAAGAATTCTACATTTTAATCAAACCTTCAACATAATATTAATCTCAATTCTTCACCATTTCGCCTAAAATTTGTTCAGTATCGAATCCAAATCGGAGTTGAAATGAACATGGTCGATAGGGATACCCCCCCCCCCTAAGGGTCCAAATTTTGCATTTACAGTAGATTAATAGAGGGTTTCCCACGATAAAAAATTGTACTGTAGTTTGTGAGTCTTTTATGATTAAGTTGGAATGAAAAGAAGACGAAATTTTATGACAGTCCAAAATTCTGCATTTGATTTCACAAGTTTGGGAATGAGTTCCTATGAAAAAGTGGGAATAGTATCAGTTTTTATATGAATTAATGAGATTAAAATTCCAAAATTATTCAGTATAATATCTCTCTAAATCATGAAAATTAATACGATAAGCAATAAGAAGATTTGGAAAGATTGAAAGTCTAAAAACTGTAGCTTAATTACAGTGACAAAGAGAGATGGAGTTCCTAAAAATCAACATTATATGAATGTCGGTTATCTCCGTCGATTCTCAATTGATCCAAATTTAAAAGAACGGGAAAAATTAATGATCTATAGATTTGGAAAAGGGAATAATAATTTTACTGAAGTAAAAATAGTATCACAGTGCAGCGACTTATTTTATTACTCCAGAATTAATGCAGTTAAGTTCGAGAAAACCCTAAAAATCCTTGAGGACAAATTTTCTGAAATACTCGACAAATTAGATGAAAATCAAGAATTATCAGGCGAAGATGAAGCAATATTATTGCGAGGATTAATTATTCAACATTTACGAACAACTGCCTACAGAACTGAAATAGAATATATTGAAGTAGAAAAAGGAGAGTACAGGGAATATGAGAATTCTGATCGAATAATAGATGATGCATTTAGGGTTTATACGTTGACAAAAATGGTAGATGATTCAGGCAGACATTATTCAAACCTTTCATCTGCTGTCGAGTCTGGATTTAGATGGGGATCTCCAATAGATCCAAAGTGGAAATTTATCAACTTAATTTTAGATGTCAGCAAGATCTCTACTCACAGATTTGTCACATCTTGCAGACCGGTATTGTTATTTGAAACCCCAGATTCTGAAATAGTCTTCTCCTTGATAATACTACCATATAGCCCTGAAAAAGTCTTGATTGCATATTATGAAGATTACCATGAATTGATAGAAGGGAAAGTCGGAAATATTAGTGATATTGATTACATTAATTCTCATATTGTTATTCGAGCAGGTGATGCCATTCTCTCAGATATCAAAATCCAGAGAAATGAAAAAAATTCAGATGTATTGGACAAGATAGGTAATAAATCCAATTTAGGATACTCAAATGAGGAAGGAATAAACCTCGAAATAACTACTTACAAGAATCAAATATCATTCCTCAAAAGTAAATGAAGGAGTGTTCCATTTAAGACCGATTATAAATCAGGTGATTTACCCATATTACATTATATCTCAAAACTAAATGAAACTTAAAACTAGATAAAATGAAATTTCATTCATTTTCAAGTGAATTAATGTGGATGGGATCTCTCATTAACATGATTTATTCGTATTTGTTCTTCTCTTTCAGGATCACTGAAAATAAAATACATACGGGGGTAGTTACTTAAATCATAAACTAACTTCTTTGAAGTTACAATTTTCGAGTTATCTAGTTGCTCTTCAACTGTTCTCCCCTCACCTAATTCAATAACATCTGGACTTCCTTCTGGTGTTCCTAAAATACCATTAATTAAGAAATCTTGAAAAGACCTACATGAACTTGAAATATCTTTTAGTAATGGTGGATTTTTGAAATAGGAAAAATCAAGACTTGGCATTACTCGGATATAAGGAAATTGAGTCAGATATCTCATCGAACTATTCTGAAATTGTTTCCAATCCCTTGACATAAAAAAAAATAGATAACCAGCCCTCTCAGGAAAAGAATTGAGTGTTTCAAGTTGACCACCCGATTTCGTTAAGCGTATATATTCACTTCTTGACATATGAGAAGTTGGAGGACCAATTAATTTCTTAGCCTCAAATAAACCTGCTTTCAAGACGTTCTTCTCAGGTAGATCAATATATGTAATAATGACAAAATCTAAACCACCTTTATGTTGAACTGGAGTTGGAATATTTTTAACAATCATGGCGAAATTGAAACTCCTAGGGATAGAATTCAAATTAGATTCGATATTTGAGTTTTCTGTTTCAAATTTAGTGAACAACCTTGTAACTAATTCCGGTTCAGACATCCTCAGATCTTGAAGTGTAAATTTTGTTATATCATTAACAATTGTGGATAATTTTTGACATTTAGAATGACCTATCCAATGATCATAATTAATGGTATTTTAGGAACACCAGAAGGAAGTCCAGATGTATTGGACAAGATAGGTAATAAATCCAATTTAGGATACTCAAATGAGGAAGGAATAAACCTCGAAATAACTACTTACAAGAATCAAATATCATTCCTCAAAAGTAAATGAAGGAGTGTTCCATTTAAGACCGATTATAAATCAGATGATTTACCCATATTACATTATATCTCAAAACTAAATGAAACTTAAAACTAGATAAAATGAAATTTCATTCATTTTCAAGTGAATTAATGTGGATGGGATCTCTCATTAACATGATTTATTCGTATTTGTTCTTCTCTTTCAGGATCACTGAAAATAAAATACATACGGGGGTAGTTACTTAAATCATAAACTAACTTCTTTGAAGTTACAATTTTCGAGTTATCTAGT
>MDVR01000068.1 GCA_001940725.1 Candidatus Heimdallarchaeota archaeon LC_2
TTAATATCATGAAAATTTCTGATGTCCCAGCCTTTGATTTAAATTGCTGTTGTGATTAATTCAGAATCTGTATTTTGGGTTTATGCAGGAATATATATTGCAATAGTTCGAAAGTATATAGTATAAAGGGCGGTATGCGCTAAAATTTTAAATAACAGTGCAAAAAGTAATGATGCTGTTGGTCCAATGGAACAAAGTGTTCGAGTAATCGAACAGCCCTCATTTTTTGACTTCATTGAGTCTGTACCAAGGGTTTATGCAGATTGGTATTACTACTTCACACTAAACCATGTTCTTGATGTCCATCTCAGTTAAATTAAATAATTATTAAAGATCCATGAAAATTAGATTTATTATTAAAGTGGTAATTGTTGTCGTAACCTTTATCATATCCAATTACAACTAGTATAGCTGGATTCTTGATCGAATTTGATTCTTAAGTAAAAATACTATACAGTTATGAGTTAAATTGGACGTGCAGGAGTCAAACACAATTTAATAGTAACGTTTTAAATTGTTATTAATGCTATAAAATCAATATGAAATCAAGAAAGCTTATTTTTTTTATTTTGTTTTCGATAATGATAATTCCAAATTCACATTATCGATCGGTTAGTGCTAATCCGATGCTAAATGCATCAGATACAGTACCACTTAATTTTTCAGAAAACTACCAAACAGACTGGGATTATAACAATTCGTTTCAACCTACCATGCCCAATGTGACGCAATACTTAGATAACGAATTTTCAGATTTCGATCCAGCTGGATCAACAGTCTATACAGAGGATGAACAGGTTCCAGGTTACAATGGTATGTGGTATTTTGTTACAGTTACCATGACTAACCTCTATATCACCAATGATCATGATATTGGAGCTGGAGAGATTTTTATTGAAGGTGGCATAAACAATGCTGATGATCGATATCCTGCTAGCACTGAATATTCAATGAATGATGGTGAAAATCAGGTTTTATCTGATATGATATTTTCCGGTTGGGCTGTTACATTGGGTTTTAACTTAGAAATACGAGAAAGTGATGGAGCACTTGATGATTCTCTTGGTTTCATAAATGGCCACTATGATAATTTGGTGAATGAATCTATTACTCTTTGGACAGATATCAATGAGGCTAGTATAACCTTTGACATCGAGGTTACGCAATCCGATACCGTTTTTCTAGCATCTGAATTACTCGAGATATACAAACCTGAACTCTGGGTGGATGATGAGACTTCATCGACTGAAATGCCAGATTTTGTATTTGGAAGAGTTATTGACGGAATGGATAATGGAATAAATGCACTTGTTCTACAATATTTCTTCTATTGGACGGCAGAATATGCACCTGATCTTATTGGAGGATTTAAAACACACGACCATGATTACGAGGTTTTCATGATATTTTTGGACAAGATTGACCCAATTTTTCCGTACAGATACGTATTCAATAATTGGTTTTACACTGATGTTACAGAAGCACCATCTACTACAATTGCAATTTTCGAAGATACTACTTCCACCGGTGAATTTGTCTATGATGTTGAAATCTCTCCAAGTTTACAGGGATTTCTGGGAACTAATGTATCATTAAATGCTGAAGTTCATGATTTGTCTGAAATTACGGATTGGCAGTATGGTCTTGTATCTTCTGAAAATGCCTTTACATACACACCTAATGGAGTGGTTAGTGTTCATATGACCGTTGAAACAAGTTATCATACCTTTGATTTAGGCCCTGGAGGTACGGAATATGGCTTTGCTTATGCGATCACCCCACTAACTGATGATACTATCATCGAATTATATAGCATAATAGAGGATACTTTTGATGCTGGAGTTCATATCTGGACATATTTCGGGATAGATATCCCAAAGGTTGCACCATTTACTTTTGATGTTACTCAAGTGTTTACTGCCCCTTATGGAATAACAGCATACGCCAATGTCATTGATAATGCTGCTGCAATCACACGAGCTCAAAATGCAAGATTGGACATCGATGTTAGTGGATATATCGGGTTAAATTTTGAAGTCCCAGCCGAGGTAGAAATCACCCATCCAACTCAACTTTCTTACGGAACCAACAGTCTAAGTTTGGCTTTAAAACCAAACATTGACCAAACTGAGATAACTCTGTTTTATGGATTATCGGTCAACATTTCCTATGTATTTTGGTTTATGAGTGGAGAGATTCTGTACGATCAGCAAGGTGAAATAACTATTAACCCTTTCACTGATGAAGTTACCTCCCTTGCGGGGTTACTAGGGTTAGGTGATTTTGAGAGGTCTGATATTGAGATAAATGATTACCTCAGTGCAGGTTTTGTTCTTCATCCAACACTACTTGGACCGATTATTGAAGGGGAGTTGAGTTTAAATCTTCTTGAGGTGATCAAAAATATTTTCAAAGCAAATCCATATGTACGAATTATTATCTTCCTCTTGGAGTTCATAGTAGACGATTTCAGTTTGACGCTTAGTGCAACTTTGGAAGCTGTAATTCGCCATGATATTCAAACAACTTCAATGGGTGTCAGCTTGAGTCAAAGTACATTGACATATTCGGATGAGACACCTCAAACCATCGATGTGATAATTGAGGAGGGAGTTGATCTCAGTCAAGGTGTTGTACTGACAATTCCTGAGGCAGATTATGACCTTGATTTCTATGTTGACTGGTCTCTCGAACTGGGTTTCAAATCACCAATTGACTCTGTAATTCCAGATATTTCTATCCCGATCGGAACCCTACCTTCGTGGACTGCCAATTTGCTGACTTCGACAGGTGGGAGTGTCACAATTCCTGGACCCAGCCCACAAAGTTCGTCATCAACTGAGATTAGTGATACTGGGTCGGAGAGTTCGGATGATGCAGGGGTAAATGGACCAGTTGTTTTCGTAATATTCAGCTATATTGTTGTGACTACAATAATCGTAAGAAAAAAGAAATAGATTTCATAGCCATTTAACAAATAACATATTCTGTCTAAAATAAGTTATTCGATTTTATATTATTTGTGAATTCAATTCATCTATCCATTATATCAAATAAATAAATTTTCGATTTATGGAAAGGTGTTCGAGAACTCGAAAACTTGGATTTTAATGACTTTTAGTATGAGAAAACGGAAAGTCTTAATTATTTTTTCAAGAATAATAAACTGATTATCAGTATGAAACCAAGAGGACACAAAAATCTAAGTATCTAATAATAGTTGAGTCCAAATTAATCCAATTAATTAAAATATATCAGAACACTATTTAAAAACAAATGCAATATTTTAACTAAAGCTTGTCCCAAAATTATAATTTTACACAATGAGCTGGCAAGCTCATTGAATTAATAATTATCAGAAGAAAATAGTTGTACGCTTGGTTTAGCTAGAATCGATCTAGATTAAAAGGTGAGGGCTGAATTTGGCTAGTGCTTCCAACACAAACCATCAACCCACAAGTATTGAGAGAGTTTATTTTAGTAAATGAGGATATTCTTAAGCGCAAATTCCCAGAAAGAAAAAATCAGCTAAAAGTTGGCAGACCAAGAATTGGTCTGCGATGGGTAATTGTAGCAATTGGCGTTTTTGCAAGAATAGATCAGATAGTTTGGAGGGAACTCCCCTGCAAACTTGTTTCATGTAATTTTTTGATTGATGAGGAATATGTTTCTGCAATTCCGAGTAAGTCAAGTTTCCACAGGGTTTGGAATGAGACGAGGATAAGTAATTTTGAGACCTGGATATGTAGATTGGGAAATGAAATTTCCCAATTTGATGATCCTGATCTGGCAGTTGATAGTTCAGGGTTTGAATATCAAATTGGAAGCATTTGGCGATGGGTAAAGTGGAATCGCAAAATGTTGACCAAAACGTCAAAATTATTTCGTAAGATCCACCTTGCGGTAGCTCTGCCAAGCAGAGCCATTGTAGGAATAAAATCCACCAAGAGTTTAGTTCATGATGCAAAGGGATTCGGTTTGCTTTGGCCTAGCCTGTCAAAACGTGCGATTCCTCGAATTAAACGAGTACACGCTGATAAAGCGTATTGGAGTGAAAATATAATTAATTATCTTGATCAAGAAAATATTCAAGCGGTAATTCCATGTAAGTCAAATTCAATAGATCATGGGACCACCAGTCCCATGGATCATCTGGTGAGAACGCAAAGAAACTACCCAGGAATTTACAAAATAAATTACAAAACAAACAGAAGAGCATGTGTAGAGCATGTATTCGGGAATATTAAGATACGGAAGCCAGTTTTACGTGATCAAAAGATGCACAACAAGGTCAAGACCTTATTGTGCTCATTTCTGTGGTATAACCACAAAATACACGTAAAGGGGGTGGTGTCTTAGAAAATTAATTTTGGGACAAGCTTAACTATTATTTCAAAGATGTTTTATTTCATTATTATTGTTATTAATTCATTTAAATGGCGGTATTGAGTAACTTCAACATATTTCCAAAACAATTATTTGAATAACCTAAGTTTGAATTTGAAATAAATAAGAATAAAAATCAATTAAATTTAAATATATTTCTAATTCTATACAATAATTTTTGTCTAACACACTTATTATTTTTGTTAATCAAGTTAATTCCTACAATTTCCGTTATATCACTGGTTTTGGATCCGTTGATTTTATGATAGCGAATATATGAAGAATTAAAATTAATAGACTAAGATCATTACTGAAATAGTTAATTTGTGACATTGAATTCGATAGATCAACTTCAAGAGATTAACCACTGCTGCAGAGATTAATATTTGGATCTTTGTTCCCTTTGGTGCAATTGCCCAGTCTGAAGAAATAACGTTGTAACCAACATCCAGGACAGCGTCCGGTTAGTGCCTCTATGAAAGCTATGAACACCCCAATTACTAATGCGAGAGGTGATAATAACCACATGAGTAGACATACAATAATATTCTGTGCCCCAAATACAGGAGCCATACAAGTGTGTTTGTCGTCTGACATTGAGCCAGTTTTCGGGGTTTACATAAAAGGTTATGGTGAATTAGGTATACAATAAAAGTATAGTAATTTTTTGAAAAATTTAATTTACGAATACAACATATTTCGCTTAAATCGGGTCAATTATTGAAGATTCGATAATCTTTTATATTGACAATTTTGACAATCTCTCCGATGGCACAAAAATTATTATTTAAAATGATAATTAAGAATGAAAGATTTATTAAATTCAAATTTGTTTATTTTCCTACTGTTTCTGATGTTGGTTATACTAAGCAGAAATTTATATTTTGAGGAGATACTGATGAATCCTACTACTGCCAAAATTTTTGTATTTTTTAAATTGCATCCAAACAATGAAGTTAGCATACGTAAATTGTGTGAGATAGTTGATGTTAAATCACCTAGTACTGTCAGTTGGCATCTAAATAAATTAGTTGGTGCTGGATTAATGGAGCAAGATGTATCCAACAGATATGTTCTAACCAATATGGGCAGAGATTTAACCGAAGTTCAAATTCCAACAACAATTTCAGCACAAATAATTAAGGGATATTTTGTCCCCAAATATTCATTATTATCAGTCATTTTCTTTTTTTCGTTAGTATTCAATTTGATTATGCTTCTCATAGGATTTAGTTTAGGAGTTATTATAATAAATTCGTTTCTAATGACAATCATTGCCTTTTTATTATTTTTTCGTGATTGGTCTAAATTCAAAAAACAGTTTCAGATATCAGAAAATTTCAAATAAATTAATTTTTGCGGACTTTGGGGAATACTAAATCCCAATGTGAGATTATTATCATTGTTCTAATCTCTGAACTATATGTTATTGGATTCAACTTTTTGTAAAAGGATTTTTGGTCTATTAAACCATCTATATGAATTTAATTAATGAATTTGCAGAAATGAGAGGGTATTGGACAATCGCAGCATATCTGAATTCATTTGGATACTTATCTTCAAAACATATTGAAAAAAGAATAGCTAAAACAATTCAAGTACTATATTATTTGTAATTATTAGAAAGCCCTAACTTGAAAAACCGATGGATTCAATTGATAGAAATTATCCATCAAGTTAATATAGAGCAGATACATATTATAACACTAAAGATGAATTGGAGAGTAATAATAATAGTTACATCACTATTGGTATACTTATTGCCCCCAGTAGGGTTATTAAATGACAATAACATTATTTACAAGGTTTCTGCGTCTGGTAGTCTATCATCATATGAACCCTATGCGATCTCAATAGGCAATGAGTATCATGTATATTTTGAGCATGATTTTTTTGACATTGATGTTGCTTGGAACGAACCATTTTGGATTACCGGTCAAAGCAACACTTGGAGTGAGCCAAAAAATATCAACGATGAATTTGGATATGTCCCGCTTTATCAGTCTCCAGCATTAACAGTGGAATTATCGGATGGTTATCGAATCATCTACGATGACAACACAACTCTTTACTGGTTCACATATTCTTCTGACCAAAGTAGAGATCTAAGTTATAATTCACGTGATTATACAAATGAAATTATTGATAAAATTGGGATTAGTCAATCTCAACTTTCCGGAAGAATGTTTAAAGGATCATTTAGACACATAATCCAAGATAATTCAACCATTGCAGCAATACTTGAAATAACACTGATAACTCGTAATCATGATACAATCAGCAATATTGATCTAGGACCATTCTTAATCTTTTTTGATGATTTGATGAATTTAAGTAAGATTTTTTCATTGTCTGTATATCCAAACTATCCCACGCAAGGGGTTTATTTTCTCTCTTTATCATCAAATAGCCCATTACTTAAAACCTACAATGTTTTATGGGTTAACCAACATGAAAATTCACAATTCAGTCTAACTGTTGAGGGAGATACAATATCAGAATGGAGTGAATTGGATATTCAACTGTATAGTTCTGATGAATGGAATTTTGTCTATTCAGTTATTGGAGGAAACTTTCTCTTTCTCCACAATACTAATAGCAATGATCAAGAAACTATAGTCCGTTTTGTCGATTTGAACAAAATAGAAAATGGAGTTAGGTTCTTGAATTTTCCATCTTTCTTTTCTAGATATGAAATCCCAGCTATATCAATTCTAGATAATGATAAAGATGAATTTCTCATTCTATGGCTTACACACAATCAACTTGAATTATGGGTGTATTCACAAGATGCAGATCCTGAACTAATATCTGTAAAAGAAAATGAGTTTAATTTGAATTTACGAGCTTACACATTTCCGATAATCAGAACAACTCAAGGATGGGACTTATTTTGGGACCAGTCAGTTGGAGATCATACTGAAATTTTCACTGTACATTTCGATCAATCCTCTAGCAAGAATTTCAATTTCAACACGATTACACAAATAACAAATACGAGTGAGATTACGGGAGATTATAAATCTCAGTCCGAACAAGCATTTTTGGGATTGAATTTTATTTCCATTTTTATGGTGTCAATGTTGATTATTGTAAATAGGAAAAAACGTAATATCAGATAACTTATTCTTTTCACTTACTTTAACCCTTCGTTGATCAAATCACTCTCAGAACTTCCAATATTATATAATATAATAATTAAAAATTAACTAAATTTCTCTTGTCATCAGATTTATCTATCACCAACCACCTAAGTTTATTGGTAATCACTTCAGGGTGAACACTACCCATAAAAAAGAAGGTTGAAAGAAAAATGTCTACTATAGATCCTGATTTCAAAGAAAGATTAGAAGTTGTTCAAGAGCATGAAGAATGGAAATACAAAATCTGGGGAGATTATAATCCACCTGAAAAACTAGGTATACACGGAGATCGTGTCGCAGTTGATTTTGATATTTGTATTGGTGATGGGGCGTGTGTCGATGTATGCCCAGAAGATGTCTTTGAGTGGGTAGAATTTGAAGGACATGCCGCATCAACAAAAAAAGCCGCACCAGCACGTGAGGAAGATTGTATTGATTGTTTGGCTTGTGAGGATGATTGTCCTGTGGTAGCTATCAAAATCTATCCAGAATAATAGCGGATCAATCGATCGGATCCTCCTCAAAATCTTTAGAAAGAGATTTTAAAGATAGACTGATGATCGGAAATGGGTTCGCTCATAAAAACGGCTTTGGCTGAGAAAATGGGAAGTCTGGAGCTACTTTTGATACGAGTCGCCCATTAATTTTATTGCATACTAATATTTTTTACCTTCTATGAATTCAATGAAATTATCGACTATGGATTTCAGATCATTCTTGAATTTTTGAGAATCAGGATCTTCATGTGAGATTTGAAATAAATTCTCTTCTTTTATCCAAGAATACTTCTTATCTTTGCAAAAACAAAGCGTAGAAAACTTTTTTACATAATCGTTATTACAACCTTCGGTAAAATATATACCAGGGACACACCTTACTTTATCATAATTGATCTTTATATCAATTGTAAGAAAGTTTAAGTTTTGAAAAAATTCTTTGGTTTTGTGAGAAAAAAATAATGTATAATGGTCCAGTGTTTTCCTCCCTTGTTTATTAAACAAATTTTCGGCAAAAACAAATTCGCTTTGATTAATTATTTCTTGTTTTATTTTATCCCTAATTTCATAAATCCTCATGGGCTCATCAAGCAGTCCAAAATCTTTGTAATTCAAAACTTTGATCTCAGTATTTTTAAGATCAAGTTTTTGGATATCATCCTTGGAGTGGTGAACGCTATCATCTTTGGATATCCCAAAATAATAGATTGGTACATTATACTCTTTACTTAAACTTCCTATAAGGATCATTTTTTCAATTCGAGGACTAATATCTAACAATCCAAAATGAAACTTCTCAGGATCTTGGAAAATTGAGCCAAAATCATCTTCAGATATAAATGAATCAGCATTATCAGATTTATTATTTCTAGTTTTATCCTTAATTTTATCCCAAATTATATTTCTACTATCTGGGTAATGTTTTATTGCCATAGGGTATATCAATGATTGATAAATTCCATCCTTCGGATTGTCTGTAACTTTAACCTCAATCATAAGCATATTCCATTCATTTTCTCTATCCTTGAAAAGAAATATCAGATCAACCTCTCCATAACTCTCCCTTGTTGTGTCTCCTTTACTGAATGGAAATTTTATTGATTTAACATCATTAAGACTAAGAATAATTTTTTCTTTACTCAACAAACCAAATTCGATATTATCTTCAATTAATAGTTCTATTATTTTCTTTTGAAGTTCAACCTCAACAGAATTATTAGATCGCTTAGGTTTTTTGGATATAAGGTTATTTGTTTGTTTTGACATTTTAATTAAGTCCTATATTTGCTCTAACTTGTAGCCTTTTGAATATGTTAAAACTTATCCCAAATTATAAATCTAGAGTTCTCTAAAACAGTAAACTAATTCGATCTAAAGTTTGAATTCAGACTGATGATCGGAAATGGGGAGATTTTGGAAAAGGCGTTTAGAATAACTATAACTATGTTGTAACTATGTTTTTAATGCTCGGGATTGAGATTTGGTTGACTGTTTTTCGGATTGGGTTCGCTCATGAAAACGGCTTCGGCCGGGAAGGCAGGGCGATTTTGAGCGGTTACTTTTGGATCGACCGATGGAAAAATACTAATTAAGGTCAATTCCTCGTGTTAATCATGTTTTGCATATCAATTATGTAATTTACAATTTTGCTCTTCTCAAGTCTATCTCGCATTGGGGCTGCAAGTTCGGATATTTCTAGTGCAAGCCCTATTTCTTCTTCGAGTTTTTTCTCTTCTGATTCTATAATGGGAAGCCAGTGATTTAAACCCCTTTCCTCTGCAATTAAATGCGTTTGTTGCAAAATTTTGTATGCTCTATCCAATTCAAGACCCAAAAACGCTAGTTTAGATTGAAGCATTAAAATTTGAACAATTTCGTAAAACAATTTACGCTCCTGTGCCATTTCATATACTTTTCGTGTCAACTCATTAACCTCTTTCAAAACTTCTTCATTACCATATGTTTTCAATTCGTCCAGAAGAAGTTCAGAAAGATGTAACATGGCCAATAGTTGATAACTAAAAGGGATTGACCCATATAATTTTTGTTCAATTATTTTTGCAAGGAGTTTCTGTGCTTCAGCCTTGTCTTTAGATCTTGATTTGTTTTTGTAAATCAAGGCTTGAGCGAGTTCGGTAACGACTGTTATTAAAGGAATTTCGGATGATTCATTTATTTTATGAAGCTTATTCAAATAATTTTTTACGAGTTTTTCCGAATTTAATTTTATAGAGATTAAAATAAGAAGGAAAAGGCGTACAGCAATTCCATGATACCTATTTGTGCCCTCAGCAATTGCTAAACTCTTCGACATATGTTTGATAGCTTCATGGTACTCGCCTTCAAGATAAGCCAATTCCCCTAGAGAATGGTAACACATTGATACGGCATAACTTTGATCATATTTTTTATAAAATTCCAATGATTTCTTCAAATATTCTTTCGATTTGTCATAATTACCTGTAAGTAAATAATATTCACCTAATATTTTATTACAATGAGATATTCCAAGTTTGTTATCAAGTTTTTCAGCGAGGTCTTTTATTTCTTTACTAACCTCAGATATCCTTTCAAAATCTCCTGTGTTATTATACAGTGAGAATAACAAATTTAGCGATATGAATATTTGAAATTTATGTTTAAGTTGTCTACGAATTTCGATACTTTTTTGTATGTCTGTAAGAATTTCATTGTAATCTCCTGGGTTATAGTAAAAATTTCTTAAGCTTAATACATAATAATAGTAACCTTCAATTTCTCGACCTTCTTCTCTATCTTTCTCGGATTCAGTTAAATCGTTCCAAATTTCTTTGAACTCCGCAATATACTGATCAACAGTAATTTGGTCTGGATTTTGCAAAAGAAAATAGTGAGTATAGCTCAGAATTGCTTTCATTAGAAAGATTTTGTTATTTACTTTTCTGCTCTCAAATAATGCTTCTTGCACTTCATCAAATGCTCTGGTATACATTCCTATTATATTTAGAACAGTGGCCTTAAGAATCTGTAATTCAATTTTGTTTTCATTGCTTTGGTCGATCTGGATTAAAGCTTCATCAAATTTCCCGCGATCCAACGAAGTTTTGATATCATCAATTGTAGGGTGATTGGTCAATCCCGACATCCCATTTTTCTGTATGTATATGTTATGCATCAAGGTTTTTAGATTTATTATGAAAAGGTAATTAATTGTAGAAGGAATCGGAAATTAATTGGTTAATAATTGATCAAAATTTGGGATATCAGGTTCATATCATGGATTGGAACTTTCCGAGCAGGACTAGGAGGGAGATTTTGGAAAAGGCGTTTAGAAAAACTATAACTATGTTTATTGATGATTTATAATGAAACGAATTAAGATTTGGTTGTCTGTTTTTCGGATTGGGTTCGCTTATGAAAACGGCGTTGGCTAGGAAAACGGGATGATTAGAGCTGGATAATTTTCAAACACAGTCACTTGATCCCATTGTCATAATTTACCAAATTTTTCAAAGATTAAAACATAGATACCCTAAACTATGAGGCAAAACCTGATGGAATTCCTTCTTCCATGAACTTTTTAATTTTCATTCCCAATTGTTCTGGAGAAAACGAATATTTTGGATTTTCATTCAACTGTATCAACTCAGAAATAGCTTTATCAATCGTCCTTGTAGCTTCTTCTAAATCTGGTGTAACCATATAACGTGCCTTTGGGATGTCACTAGTCAATGCATCATATATCGCATCAGCCACTTCATCAGGTGGTTTAAAATTGCTTCTATCTCCCGATTCACTGTCTGCACCCTCACGTATTGTTTGTAATTCTTCTCCATATTTTGTATTTTCCAAAAAATTTGGTTTAAGTTGTGCTCTTGTAGTTGCAGATCGTACAATGGCAGAATCATAATTTCCAGGTTCAATTAAACTAACTTTAACATCAAATTTCTTCATTTCCAGTGACAAAGAATCACTATATGCTTCCATTGCGTGTTTGCTCATACTGTAAGGTCCCAAAAAAGCTGAAGATAAAATTCCAGAAATAGACCCAATCGTTATTATTCTTCCTTTAGATTCAATAATAAAATCAGCTACTGCTTTAGTTATTCTAAATGGACCCTTAATATTGACATTGATAAGGAAATCAAAATTTTCTTCTTGAAACTCAATTAATGGTCCTGAATCACCTACTCCAGCATTATTGACTACAGCGTACAACCCCTTTCCTTCATTTTTGATTAACTGTACCATATTCTCAATTTGATCAGCATTTGTGACATCCAGTTTAATTGCTTTCACGTTTTCAATTTGATCAAGTTCATCCAAATCGGTTTGTTTTCTCGCTCCTGCGTATACTGTATAGCCTTTTGCTGATAATAATTCAGTAATGCAACGACCTATGCCAGTGGATGCACCTGTTATCAAGATAGGACCTGTGATTTGATGTTCCATATCCACTTGTAGATAAACAAAAATTAAGTATTATTCTTAAAGAAGGTAGATTCGCGAACTATTTTGTTCTCCTCGATCAATCACTCCAGAGCTACTTCGAGCAATTCAGGTTGAATAAATTTAGTATTTGAAATGTAGACCGGTGTGAGGAAATGGGGAGATTTTCAATTGCTGATCCGAATTTAATTATTAGTATTGCAATTTTATCAATTTTAGAGTGGTTCGCATTCTTGAATTGTGAAGTGCCATTGTCTCTACAACTTCCAAAAATTCTGATTCAGGAGCGTCATGTGATGAATAACCTCCAGATGATAGAAAATCATGATACACAGTAATTTTATTCAATTGTTTTCTACCCTTAGCTATAAACGAATCAACTGTATGTGAAATGAAAGTTTTCATTTTATCATGAACATCTAACCCAATTGGACTAACAGTAGGGGTCTCAACAGGTTTAGAGATCGGTTTCTTTCTTTGTGGTTTGACAACCTGCTTGGTTAGTTGAGGTTTGTTAATTTGTTCTTCTTCTACTTTTACCTTCTTTACAGTGAGTTCCTCTTCTTCCGCATAATCATACAAACTAGTTGATTCCGTTTTGATAGAGTCTGTAATAGGTGCTTGAACACTACCTATGGATCTTTCTTGTTCAAGCGAAATTAAATTTGAGGGCTCTCTTAAGACAATTAAAGGTATTCCTATTTTCTCTAATAATCCAGTTGCTTCTTCAAGGGTGGGCTTTCTCTGCATAGCAGCCTCAAAAATGTATCCCCAATATAAATAGGCTTGTTCTTCTTTTGTAGTAGGTGTAATCCTTAGATGTCGTTCCTTTTGATCGGGTGTTAAAGTTGCCAAGGCTGACTGATCAAGTTTCACATTTGTTATCCAAACAGCATAATCCAAATCATTTTTCTTTAGTAATACTAATGTCTTCTCAACAATAGTTTGAGGGATGTAATCCGACTTTCTATAACTTTTAACTTCAATTCCAATAATTCTTTCATCTGAATGAAATAAATTCCCACCAAGTTTGTAAGAAATATCCGGCATTTTACCTGATTTTGGCATCTTAGATGATTTTTTAACCTCTGAAATATAATTGGTTGAATTTTGAAGAACCAAGAATAAGTTGAATATTGCAATTTCAGGAATTTTAGATCTTGCATTATCCTGAATCGTATCAGATACAAGGGCTTGAGAAAAGTCCCGTTGTATATTCAAAGGTAGTCGTAGCGGATCATGTATAATATTTAAACGTCCAATTGAAGCTATGGGATCTGTCAGATCAGTCACTTCACTTTCATCTTTGAACTGATTGAAAATGTCATGAAGTCCTATCAAAGTTGTCCTAAGGTTTCGATCATGCTTTTCATAGAGGTATGCAATGGTCTTTGCAGATAACGGGTAATATGGATAATTTGGATCTGTTGATAATGTATTTTCTTGCCACAGATTATCAAGGAGGTGATGAACAATTCTACACACTTGTTCTTGCGGTAATCTAGTCAGATGTAAGTATCTATGCCATTGCTCAAGATGATCATTTGAATCTCCTACCAAATTATCTGTCAGATGTTTATATGCTTCATTATTTCCAGATAATACAATTGAAAGGTTGGGGACTTGTCGAAGTGTAAGGAGTAAAGTGAAAAATTTCATGGAGATTTTTTTTGGATCAATCGTCTCAAATAGCTCTTCAAGTTGGTCAATGAACAAGGTGAGGGTTGAATTTGGCTCAATTGCCCCAATCAGTGACATCAGTGTGTGAAACATGTCCTTCGCTTGCCCATTTGTGGATACTGAGAAATCTTCATATCTTTTACCTGTTTTTATTGATTCAATCGCCTTTACTCTAGATTTGGTTGCAGATTGAGAATACAATAGAACTTTAAGGAACCCTGAGTCAATTTCTGGCCATTGGTTTTGAATGGGAGGATAAAACAATCCTAAGGCATCGATCAAGTTACTGATAAATTCACCCGCATGTTCTCGATTGTTTAATCGCTCAAGAGTGGATTGTGGGCTCTCATTAACATCCCAGTCACCGAATAAATTCCGAAATTCCTGAGAGTCTTCGTTATATATTATCCTTCCAATCATTTGAACCACCCGCAAGGTTAATTTACGTAGAATTAGATATTTTTCTAGAGATCGCATAATTTGCTGATAAAAGTTTAGAAGCCCAAAATCCTGTGCTTCTCCATAAGCTTCGATGAACGCTGCATAGACATGGCGATTTGATTTATCATGTGTACCATTTCTTATCTCATTGAATATGTAACTATTCAGTGCAGATTTGCCCATTCCTGTTTCTCCCTGAACAATAAGTAAGGGTCGGTCTTCTGTCATAGTTGAAGATAGGATAACATTTAGGATTTCCTCGTACTCTTTTTGTCTTCCAAATAATTTGATTGGGGGGTTTGATGGGGTCGCTGTCGCAGGTCTACCAGGGAATGGATTGATCCTTTCTCTGTCAGTTAATATGCTATCCCTAACTTTTTGCTCAGATGGTGATTTAGACTGAAATGGACTTGTAATTGCTTTAAACATACATTATCCTCTTAGAATTCTACCCCAATAATATATTTTACCTGAAGGTGTTTTCACACCTCGATCTCTCGAATTTTGTGGTTGTCCCATCTGTATGTCCAAAATATTGTCCTCATATAATATATAGAGGATTTCATTGATTTCATTGTCACTAAGATTTAATCGTCTGTTCAATCCACTGAAATAAATCTCAGTTGAAAATAAAGCACCTAATTTTTCTTCTGCTCGGGAATCAAATTGGAATTCCTTAAGCAATTGAATTTTATCTTTTCTTGATAATTTCTGTTTTGTAGATGTATGGGGTGTTTGCGGACTTTGAATATTTATTTTATTAAATTTTGAACTAAGTGATTCAACTCTAGATTCAACAGTTTTTAATGATGATGAAAGATCACGAATTGTAGCTGTGAGCGATTTCAATTCACGGTTTGAGGTTGATAGTAATGATTTTAGAGATTCATTTGCAGAGGCTGCCTGAGCAACTACAGATCTTCCAAAATCGGTCAGAGCAAAGTGGTTAGGGCTTGCAGGTAATTTTCCTGTTTTTGATTTGATTTTATGTAGACTCACGAATCCCATTTGTTTAAGTGTTTTAAATTGAGCTGCGGTTATTCCTGAACCTCTTGTAGGTTGAGTTTCACTAGTATTTGTGAATTTTTCTAATTTTTTTAAATCTACCATAAGTCAAATCCCCTTGGAAAGTGGTTTATTTTTTTATGTTCGCTGATTTTTAATTCCTAACTAAAGTTCATCGTTGATTAGATGGGAAAAAAATGTGTTATTCACGTGATTCTATGTCATTTTGAAAATATTATTGATTAGTCTGAATCATGCAGATATTGGTAAAACATCGTGATAACATAATTAAACAGATATCTTCTGGGCTATTTTCAAATAATCTAGCACGGCGATTTTGTCCATTCTCTCCGAGAGGCTTACATTATTCTCAATCAATTTCTTCATTTCTTGATATTCCTGTGTTATTTTGCTTTTCTCTGTCAATGCCTGTTCTAACCACATAGTAAGACCTTTCTCTTCGGCAGTTAGGATTGCTTGTTCCAGATACTTCAGACCACCTTCCAATGCACCTTCAACGATCTTTAATTTCGATCTTAATATTAAACATGAAACCAGCATTGGAAACATATGTTTTTCCTGAGTAATTTCATAAATCTCAGATAAGTAAGAATGAACTTCATCTAAGACTTCGTCTTCTTTATAAGTTTTATATTCGAAGATTAACAGCTCCAATAATTCATAAATTGCTAAAATCTTGATCTCAAAATTTCGGTTTTCTCCGTTAACGATTTTTCGAAACAGTGATTCTGCTTCAACCTTGTCCCTGTTTCTTGATGAATTTTTCAAAAATCGGGCTGAACAAAGATCATAGTAGAGGTTTATTACTTTATCATCATTATTTTGCTGAAGAGCCCCTAATCGATCGAGATAAGATTGTACTTCAAATCGATTTTCCGGCTCATTTCTAATTAAATGATAATAAATGAGAAACGTCAATTGTAGTCCAATTAGTTGTGGGTTTCCAAACTCTTCTGCAAGTACCACAGCCTTTTGAAAATTTTGCAATGCATTATCCGAATCACCTTTAGATTGGTATACTCTTCCAATATTACCTAATACTATAATGTGACCTTCCGTATTATCGACCTGCTTGGAAAGAAGAATAGCTAAACTTTTGTGTAAATATTCAAGCTGTAGATCAACGTCCCCTTTATAACCATATATTAGAGCAATGCCGTTTAGCTCTATACTTATTTGACGCCAATTGTTTGTTTCTTCGGCAATATTAAGGCTTCTCTGACAGTATCTGAGTCCTAGATCGTATTCTCCCATATACGTATAAATTCCAGAGAATCTGCTGAGAAACTTGGTATTCCATTGTTTATCTTCAACAAACTCAGATTCGTATTCCTTAGCAGTTTCCAAAGCCTCATCAAGATTACCCATTCTCCAAAGAGCATGGAGCCTCCAATATTTCGCCTCTAATCCGCTATCGAGATTCTGTTCTGAGTATTCAAATAATTCCTTGTATCTCCCTTCGTTGTTCAGAATGTCATATTGTGTCTGTACCCCCGACATTGTATAGTTGAGTATTGGGCATCAATATAAATAGATGTTTGACGTAATTACTGTCGTTGTATTCATATTAGTAAAATTACATTACGTCTGCTCAATTATTTGGAAAAATTAATCACAAAAACATAGTAATTTTCGAACCATCCCCCCTTTAAAACTGAGATAAATCGATGAATCATTGACGCATTTTGATCAAGCAGGGTAATAGACTGATGATCGGAAATGGGGAGATTTTGGAAAAGGCGTTTAGAATAACTAGAACTATGTTTTAATGAACCGGATTGAGGTTTGTTTGACTGTTTTTCGGATTGGGTTCGCTCGATCGATTATGAACTGTAACAATTAATGGGACATATGTCAATAGCTAGACATGTCACACAGATATTACATAACGAGGAAGTAGGACCTGCAGAAGTTGAATTGCAAATGTCCAAACTTGAGCAAGTCCTAGATAAGAAAATGAAAGTGAGAGCATTTATCTCTCTCGTTCAGACCATTGAGGATCGGTCGGATCCTCGATCAAAACACCATGATAAATCGATTGACCAAATCTTGGAAAGTTTTGGAGTTACCAGATCGACTTATTACAGAAAATCCAAGAATTACAGCGAATTTGGACTAGATGGTATTATTCCCAAGAAACCAGGTCCAAAATCAGGTAGGTTACCTTCGCAGATTTTATCACGCATCTTTGAGTTGCGAGATCGTCAATTGTCATCGCGAACTATTGCGTCAGCAATTTCGTTGGAAAGCCAACGATACATTTCAGAATCCACAACCCAATATCAACTGAAAAAGGTAGGAAAGGGTAAATTAAGACGAAATCGTAAGAAGAAAGTATATTATAAGAGATTTGAACGAGGGAAACCCAATGAGTTATGGCAGATTGATAATGTGGGTCCATTCTACAAACCAGGGAAGTTATTTGCTTATAATGTGATTGATGACCATTCCAGATACAATCTAGCTGCAGTGATCTCAGATAATCAGACTAGTGCATCCTGGGTGGATACATTGGAAAAATTGGTACAGAAGTATGGCGTTCCAGAAGCCATACTTCATGATAATGGATCACAATTCGTGCATAATC
>MDVR01000069.1 GCA_001940725.1 Candidatus Heimdallarchaeota archaeon LC_2
GAAAGATGGCGTGAAAGTAAAAGTTCGTCGCATACTTGCATTTGATGAGAATAACAAGGAAATGATCTCACTGACTACAAACGATCTTACTTCACCTAATCATGTCATTGTGAAACGTCATACCAAACGTTGGGATATTGAAGTAATATTTGATTGGCTGAAAAATACCTTGGGTCCAAATGATGATCATAAACTGACACAGTGGAAACGACTAGCTGCATTACGCAATCTGATCCGTATTTGGCTAATGTTACTAAGTCTTCTGTGTGCCTACGCAAAGAAACGTTTTGGTGCCAAGTGGCGAGTACCTGGGCGGTTTTCGCTTGGAGATGTTATCAGGTTCTATGCAGATCAACTTGGAAGATGGCTTGAAGGAAAACTAGGGTTAAGAGGTAGACACCATAAATCTAAGATGGGGCGATAGGGCTTGGTTATATAAAATTGGAGGTGATCAAAACAACTTAACAGCAATAACTGATGATCCCAAAACAACGGAGGAGGATAGTAGCTTTCCATTGGCTGCATTTATCTCTGCTATTATTACCGTGGATTTATTAAGACGTAAAAAATTTTGATTTAAGCAAATTGCTGAAATTATTATTGAACTTGTTTTACTTATCTAACAAATAAAATATTCGTTGGTTATTTAAATAAGATTCATTGATTTATATTATGTGCATTATCAGTTTCTTAGACTAGACAGGCTACTTATTATACTGCTTACATTAACAACTTTAACCACCCTTCAGGCTGAGATAGTTATCAACAATGACTGGGTAATCAGTAATGGGGCAGTTCATGTAGACGAGGTATACACAGTGGATGGGGATATAATATTAGATAGTCCATCAAAAATTACTTTTGTTAATGTGACTCTTCAAATGACGGGGTCCCTTCTTATCATTCAGGGATCTCATACTTTTATTAACTCCACAATTACCTCCTCTTTATCTAAAACAGTACAAATCTCAACTGATAGTAATTACTTTGATAATAATATTATTTCAGGAGATATCAACTCAGGATTATTTATGGAGGCAAGTTCCCTCAACACTTTTTACAATAATAGCATCTCTCATAATGGTTTGGCATCCTATGGGATCTATATGGACCAATCCAATGATAATGTATTTGAGAACAATATGGTGACAACTCAGGGAGTGAATGGAATATATATGTTCCAGAGTAGTGATAATCGATTCATCAATAATACAATCTCAAGTGGTGCCTTCTCTGATAGTTATGCTATGTTTGACAGAGCATCTAATAATAACCAGTTCTGGAATAATTCATTTACTGGCGATGTCGCCCATGCTGTGAGAATATTGCAGGTGACCGGAAGTGGTTATTATTTCAATAATCTTATCACAACATCTAATTCTCCTTCAATGTTGATGGAGATAACAGAAGATATGGTTTTCAATGGTAATCTTTTCAATTCTAGTACTGAGGCATTTATCTCCGATACTGAAAACAATGTTTCTTTCATAAATAATATATTTGAGGGAAATCAACCATCACACATAACAAATGGCTTTGCGGGGAATTTCACTGCTAATTTCATTTATCAAGCCACACCAACACTTGACAGTCAAATATGGTTCACTGATTATCATAATTCAAGTATTTCAAATAATCAATTGCATGTCATGTTAAACTTCGCAAGTTCGGAAAATAATACAATTTCAAAAAATATTCTTAATTTTGGGAACAGGGAAATGGTTGGAGTTACTGCAATAACATTAACCAACGGGATTTCCAATATTATCTCTGACAATAATATATCGGATCACAGTATGGGAATATCATTATTCAACGAGGATAATTCAACCATTGTTCGTAATAATATAGATATAAAAACTGAAGCTATTGTTTTAAGCGGCTCTCGTTACAATAATATTTCTAGTAATTTATTACGAGCCGAAAATCCATTATCATTGAGGTCAATTTCTTCTTACAATCAGGTCTTGTATAATACTATTAATGCCACTGAGGTGACTTCCATTGCTATAAGAATTGATAATTCCAGGGCAAATAGAATAGTTAGTAATCAGATTAACTCACTTGGTGATGGAGTTTATTTCGATAATATGTGGAGTGGATCAAGAACTATCCTTAATCAATTTGTGAATAATACAGTGAAGGCCAAATCACTGGGAGTGAGAATTTATGAGAGTCATTATGCTGCAAATATTATTAACAATACAATTTTAGTTGAGGATTCCCATGCTTTAAGGTTGGATCGAGTGCGACAATATAACCTCATTAAAGGAAATAATTTAACCAGTATACATGATCTTGCCATTTGGTCGGATGTCGGTCAATTTGTAGAAATAATCGATAATTTTATTTGGAGTATAGAGAATAAGGCTTTCTTTGCTTGGAGGCTTGAGAAGGCACAAGTTATTAATAACACAATTTCTGGAAAACAAATAGGGCTGGAAATACGAGAGACTGTAAATTCTGATTTTATCAATAATACCATTATAAGTACTGATGCATCAGGTATTGCAATGTCCATTCTATTACAGGTTAGAGATTTTTCTTACAATAGGTTCATCGCTAATTCCTTTGTTGGAACAACCGCAAATACTGTTAGTTTTGAGATCCTAGATGAAGACACTGAATATACTGTTGGCGACACAATACTTATTGATTCGAATTATACTATATTCTACCAGTGGAATACGGATACAGCCATCTATGAGACGGATGCAGAAATTTTTGTTGACCGGACCGACGCGACTATGCTAGATATCTGGGTGGAGAATCAATGGAAGGATAAATGGGTGAGACAAATATTATTTGAAATTCACAAGGAGTTCAATGCCCCAGTTATCATTGATGATAATCCCATTACAAATCCTATCGAAGAGATCTCAGGACAGCAACTGTTCTATAATTTCACCTTGACTGATGACACCTTGCTGAGTCAATTAGAAATAAAAATCAATGGTGTTATTTTTGAGACAGTTATCTACCAGCGAGGAACAGCCCTTGCCTTTTACAATTTATCCGTTTCTGAATTATCACTAGGTTCAGGAAAAATATTTCTACAGCTTAGAGATATAAGTGGGAATACAGTTAATTATACAATTGAATACCAGATCATAGATGTGACCTTACCAACGGCAACCAATTTTGAAACCAAACTGATCTACTTGAGTGATTTCAATAGATATGCATCATGGGATGTTGCTGATTTACACCCTGATAAATATGAAATATGGATTAATGATGAACTTGTAATTTCAGATAGCTGGACTTCGCCCTCAACAATCATTTTTGATATGAGGGGATATGAACCTGGATTATACAATGTAAAATTAATTGTTTTTGATACATCTGGCAATTCAGTTGAGGTTGTGAGTGAAGTTGAAATTAAGGTTAAGTCGACTAGTTCCAATCCATCTCCGACTGAAGGAAGTACAAGGGGCGACTCATATGGTTTTTCTATTCAATTATTCTTGATAATGATTGTTCCATTGATTTTATTACGAAAGAAATCCATATCTTTTGATAATAAATAAAATTGCGTTTAGGAAGACTATACGCATTTGTTAGAAACAAAGCTATAATTCTTTCAGAACAAAGAGATAAATGAAGTTGTGTTTATTTAAATAAGTTTCATGATTAATCAATATGAAGAAGAGTTGATTAGTATACGTTTAGGATTAATAGTTGTTGTATTATTACTTTATCAGAGTTGTGGTACTTTAGGAACCATTCAGGATTTGGGATCACTTGATCCCGACAGGACACCGACGAGTGGGTTTATTGAAATTACCAATAAAGACAATTTCATTATTGATGAGATTAGATTAGATATAAATGATACAACTTTAGGTGATATAACAAGTTTCATCTATATTTCAAAATCGTCTAATATAACAATAAAAGATGTGGTTATTGCGTCTCCATCCTTGATGTCTTTCAATCCTTCCTTTCTCTTCACTATCCTCGATTCAGTTGACATTAAGATTAAAAACATCACAATTATAGATATTGATACCACATTAGAACTTGAATTGTTTCATGCTGAACGAAGTGAAAATATTACTATAATCAATTCTACTTTTGAAAATATTCGCGCAAAGAAGCTGATTATGTTTAATATGTTGAGTTGCAGCTTTGTGGTTGTTGCGGAAAATACATTAGGTAATTTATCATCGGATACCGTACTTAATACATTTAACTTCAAGAATGATAAATCATCTATTATAACTAGTAATTCGATAGATCAGGTTACATCTTCTCATTATAATCTCCTTGAGTTTGTCGATAATTCCGATACAGAATTTTTATCCAATAATATATTGAATATAACAACAGATACAATGGAACTATTTACAGCAAATGATAATATTGATAATCACATTGCCGGTAACCTAATTTCGTCTACTGGATCTAATTATACAACCAGTATCTTCGATAACACAAATACGGTTTTCGAAGACAATTTATTTTCAGTCAACAATAAAATACTTCCAATACAGGAATACAAAGTGATTTTGTTAAACCCTGACCTTACACTTTTCTATAATGAAAGCAAGCCTTTTCGAACCTTCCTTCATTGGAATATTAGTGAGATTGGTGGGATGATTTATCTTGTACAGAATGGTTGGAAACAGGTAGAAGAGGCAGATTTTACAAGTAATCTCTCCTACTCACATGATGTTATCTATTACACCAATTCGAGTACTAATTTCACCTTAACAGTGGTTAGTGTAGATAATAATGTATATACTCTATTTATACCAGTCTCTTTAATCTATTATGAATCTCCTTCAGTTGATCCCAATCCCACCTCGGTTATTAGTAGAGATGATTCCAACAATAAATCTTTTCTGGTTATCATTCTTGGTGTAATTTTTATTTCAGCAGCCTTATTATATCGATCTCGTATTTATCTGAATACTAAATTCACTAAATTTAAAGAGGGGAAAATAGGAAAATTTCTCAAAGAATGGAGGAAGCGTTATCGTCAATAAATAAATTGGGTATTTTTACAGTTGAATGCTATGAATAGAGATAACAAATTCCTTAACGTTAAATATAGTAAAATCTTTATTATTTTCCTGTTATTGGTCCTATTATCACCTTCGTATAAGCATATCACATCTCACAACATCGAAAATACTGCAGCAGAATCTAAATATGATACCACGCCACCTATAATTAAACCTTCAAGTTTATACTCTACAATAGAACAATTAGATAGACTCATTCCCTTAATAGCAGAATTAGATACTAATAATAATAAAATTGATGATAAATTTGAGAGTACAATGACAAATGAGTTCCTGGATGGAGATCCCATTACGTTACTTATAATATTAAGAACTTTGAATAATGAAATACTAGATGATCTATCAGAAATCGGTGTGGTAAATATATTGAATAACAATCTTATCACATTGCACACTGAACAGAAGAATGTAAAACCTATTAGTAAATTAGAAAGTGTCTTATTTATTCAAAAATATGGATTTGCTAAGGCAGCATTAAACAATAGACCCTATCAATGGGGATTTGAGAAATTATGGAATTTAAAATCTGACGGTTTATCTAATAATAATAATATTGCTATTCTTGATACCGGAGTGGATCTATCAAACCCTGCGCTTGTTGGTGGCGTTCTCTACTTTGAAGATTTCATTGGTCAATCATACAATGTTGTTGACGATGAATATATGGTAGCTAGAGATTACAATGGACATGGTACTATTACCAGTAGTATTATTGGCGGAAATCCAAGTACAAATCCCTATAAACACACACTCACAGAAGTGGGTAATATGATATTGAAAACTACAACAAAGTCGGAAATTACGGTTAACTTTCCTGATATATTTCGTTTATCTCTTGACTGGGAGGTTTTCGGGGTTGATAACCCCAATACTTGGATTTATTTAACCGTCAAGACGGCAGATGATAACACTGAAGTATTCACGAATTCCAATGATAGTATTCTCATTGCTTCTGGTAAATATGATCTTCTGGTTAATTTAGACCCCGGTCAATATACCATAGAGTTATTTCAGACTAATTCTATTGAATTAACAAATTTCACCTTCTCTACAGAATCTCATAGACTGGATTTTAAATATAATACAGACGAGTTTCGAGGATTAACCAATGAGAGTGGAATTATTATGCTAAAAACATTGGATGATGCTGGAATCGGATCTATTGAGGCTACATTAGATGCGATTAATTGGATCAAAGAAAACAGTATAGATTACAATATTACTACGGTGAACCTCTCATACAGTTTTGATCAGATTATTCCTATTATTGATGATGAGTTAAATCAACTCGCCGAAAGGGGGCTAATGGTGGTTGCTGCTACCGGTAACTCGGGTGAATCTTACGAAACTTCTCCTTCATCTGCCAACGGAGTATTAGGAGTTGGATCTATTGATACCAATGGCGTTGTTACTAATTACACAGCTGGAATTCCTGATATATTTTTCAATGGTGGCCTGTTTGCACCCTACAAATTGCCATTCGGCGAGAGTAACAATTACAAATATGCAGAAGGTACAAGTGTTTCTGCCGCTATAGTTAGTGCCGTCCTATTATTATTATATGATAGAACAGAAATTTTATCTAATGTGAACGAATTTTATTTACAAAGTCAAAAATCGAATGCTGTTCTCAAAATATTAAATTCATCATTAGGCGAAACTAAGATCCTAGATTTAAAAACTATTTCTGGCTTCTTGTCAAATGAAATTAAAATCAACAAAGTTTATAATGAAACAATTTATTCTCTTGGGGATAAAATTAACTTCTTCTCATTCAAGTCTAATTCAAGTGCAAAGTATCATATACATTATTTTTCTGATATCGTCTTCAACACTAGTATGGAAGTATTTTCTTTTGATGGCCTCGGCAATTTAATTAGTAAGGGCAATGGGGAAAAAGTGTCTAATAATTATTATACAGTTAATTCACCACTTGAATCATTAATTATAATTAAAACTATCTTCTATAATACTAGTGATCCAATTAACCTTCGTTTCGTAATAAATCATAACCCGCGCCCCTTTGTTGAAATTGCACCTATCATTACTTCAAGAGAATCAATTGTTCCTATTATTTTCTCCTCCAGTACAAATAATGTAGTTATAAAAATTAATGAAACAATATTAAATAACTTTAATTCATATAATTCTATCACTTTAAACGAAAGTGGGGTTTATAATATTACTATTGTGGAAGATATTGGCGAATATTCAGCATCAGCATCTACGAAATTAATATTCGATGACACATTACCTTACATTTCCACTAATATGACTAATAATTATATAGATGGTGATGTTATTGTAGAACTCGAAATTATCGACGAAAATAATATTACTAGTGTTGATCTATTTATTGATGGTGTACTTCATAATCAAATCTTTGAGCCAACTAATTTTGCCAACATATCATATCTTGAACTAAAGACCCTCCATATTTTTCCAGGTAATAGAAATGTAACACTCTGCGGTACAGATATTACTGGGAATAAGGGATGTGAATATTTATCGATAAATTTTAATCATTCGATATATCTTTTTGCTGATCAATCAGCTATTGTATCACCTTATGGTCAAATTGATGAAATTACATTCTTTGCAAATTCCTTCGCCCCGCTTGATTATACTATAAATCGCAACAACGTTCTGGAAGGCCCCTTTATTTGGAATGGGGGTAATATTATTGTGGACATAAAAGGGATGTCAGCCTATGAAAATATTAATGTGACAATCCACACAATTGATAATACTCAGACTAGTTTCCAAGTTTCTATTCATTTTGTTGATATTAAGAATCCATTAATTTCCATTTTGGATAATGATTTAAATATCATTGGTGACACTATTGATATTACAACTAATGGTGATATGAATTTCTTGATAGTTGAGGATAATGCAATTTTACTTAACATCGAGCCATATATTGCAAAAGTAATTGATCAATACCCATTTCCAGTAATTGAAGATATTACTCAGATAACCTTCAGTACAATTAGTTTTGATTTTACTAAGCTATCTGATAATTCTATTCTAACAATTATCATTCACATAATTGATGAAAATAATAATTCGAATAAGGCTCGTTTAGACTATTTTTTGAAGGATCTCAGCCCTCCTATTGTTTTCAATAATCCAGCTGACTTCATACAACATTCTGCTCATAATAATACTATTCTTTCCTGGAATTGGATAGAGAAATATCCAGAATCAATATTCGTTATTATGGATGGCAATGTAATATATGATTATAGATCAAATATTAACGATAGTTTTTCTATTCGATTAAAATTTCTAAGCGAAGGCACCTATATCCTTAATTTTAGTTTATCAGATATCGGGGGCAATATATTCTTCCAGAGTATTCAGATCCAAGCTGATGCCATTTCCCTGATTAATTATACAAATAACAATTATGATACAAATGATATTATTGGCATGTTGATAATGGTAATTTTTGTTATATTAGTAACTGGAGTGCGAACCAAGACGAGGAATATATATGAAATATAGAAATATTCTACTTTTATACTGTCTATTATCCTTAGGTCTTGGAAGTTTGGTATTTCCAGTTTCATCATCTGATGTTTCTTCTGTTCATATTAAACAATCAATTGACATATTTACGCTGGGTACTACGCTAGACCAAAAAGAAATCGAAGTTGATATCTATGATATATCGACTACGCTTGCTTCTGATTGTTCATTTTATAATTACGATAATAAATTATTCGTAGTTGAGTTATCAAAAGAAGAATGCAATTTATCAGGCAGATTTGTATATATCTATCTGAAAATTGTTTTCGCGGGTATTTCCGAGATTAGAATAGATTCGGAATTTATTATTAATGCTGTTGGTGGTCTAATGTTGATGGTAGATGATAAAATTACAACTCTTAATTCCGATCACATTACTGCAGAGGGAATTTTTATTCCATTAACAGTGGGAAATCATAGAATATCTATTATATATGCTACTTCGGATGGCCATGTTGTAAAATATGCATTTGATAGTGTATCTGTTTTTGTAACTGATCAGATTAATGAGCATAGTAATTTATGTGCTTATTGTAATGACCCGTTTCTTGGCATGACTTCAATCAATGTTAATTTTAACATTACTCTCAATAATAATGAAGAGCTGGTGCCCTTGCCGATCACTACCCATCAAGTAAGCAATATTACAGGGAAGAATTATTACTCCCGATCTGAATATCAACCATCCATTATAGATAAATTTGATCCAAACGAGTTAATTTTGAATAATAGTTCCTTGGATATATCCATTGAAACCCAGTCTATAGGTTTTGGTGGATATCAATTAAATTCGACTAGTTCTCCAATATCTTCCCTACTTTTATTAATTGTTGAAAGTTCATACAGTGTAAAATTCCATCAAATGTATATTGGGAATAACCTACTGAAACTGAATTTATTCACAGGATATAATCGAGTTAATTTCTTGAATATAATGCCCATTGGGTATTGGTTTTCAAATGAATCTTTACCGATCGCGAAATTTCTGGATGATCCACATGATTTTGAAGGGTTACATCCATTTGGGACTGTAAACACTATCAATGGTTCTTTTGATTTTTCCTTAAATAAAAATAAATATGATTTATTGGTACCTGCTTATATTACAGATGTAATAATCGAAAAGGACCTAGGTAAATTCATTCTGATTGCAGAGATCGTAACATTATCATTTTTAGTAATCTCTGTTTTTCTTTTAAGATATTTGAGGGAGGGGAATAAATGAAAAGAAATGGATATTTGATAGTTCTCATTTATATCCTTTTGATCCAGCCAATGACTTCTTCGATGATACGGCAAGATAGTATTGATGATCGAATACCCATAGTTTTCATATATCCCAGGGGGTCGACTATTATTGAGCAATTGGCAATCTATGTTGGATCTTTTCTTGAAGATCTAGGTGTGAAGACTATTGTGAGAGGATATATAAAATCAGAATATCTCGATATGCTATCTAATAATAATTGGGATATTACTTTGAATATCTTTCAAGAAAGCTCTATTGTACCCGACTTTAGCATATATGATCAATCAACTATTCTGGGTAATTTGTTTTATAATCATAAACAAAATGCTGTTCAAGAATTAATTACTCAATCTAAGAAGGGTTCAATTTTTGATTTTGACGATATCCTAGGTGGACTTGAGAATTTATACGGCGACACATGGTTGCCAGATATGAATCTTCTTCACGTACCAGATTTTATAGTTAGTAATAATTTGAATATCAGTAAACAAAATCAAACCCGTGATCAATATTTCAAAATACGAGATAGGTTAAGACTTCTTTTTTATAATAATAATAATAGCAATTTATTGGAATCTCATATAGTAATGAATTCATGGGGGATTGGTTTTGATCAACTCCAATTCGATTTCTCAAATACCAATTTTTTAACATCTTCTGTTCTATTTTTAGACCTTTTTAACGGGACTTATAATTACGAAAACGCTTTGACCTACAATAAATTTATACTGGATACCAATAAATCCATAGTCAGACACATTATTGATGTAAATCCCCTCCTCAATTATTCTTCTGGTGATAGTATCGATATTGATGATTACTTATTTACCATCGAGCTTTACAAATTAAATGTACTCCGGAATTACATAAAAAGCCCAGATTTTATTTCTCGAATTCTTGATACCTCAATTAATAATAATTTCTTAACTATTGATGTTAATGACAGTCGAATTGATGATTCGTACAATATTGGCCAATTGTTTCCCACACCACGCAATTTGTTAGGTGGGGTATTAACAATTGATAATCCGGCAGGGGATATTTTGTTTACTGCATTGTCTGATACATTCAATCCATTGGATTCTAATGAATGGAATGAATATGAGGCCGGTGATAAAACCTCCGGACAATATGCTCTTAATAACACTGTCATTATCCCACCAAATCCCTTTCTTTTCAATTATGAAAAATCTATATATACAAAATTAGTTGATAGAAATACTATTTCCTCCCCAGGAATTGTAATCAGAAATGATATTGACATAGACTCACTAATTGAACTTGTGAAAGTTGATCAATTCATTCCAAATTTGCTTTTTTTATCGGACCTTGAGTACTTAGAAACGCTCATTTCCAAATCGTTTGATATATATCCAATCTCATCCTCGCGATCACCATATAAGTTAATATTCAATCAGGATGCAGATGTCTCTATTCGTCATGCGATTCCCTATCTAATTAACAGTACAACCATGTTACCTTTAGTGAGTATGTATGCAACTACACAAAATTCATTAGTTTCCCCTAAGTATACCAAATGGCATAATACAAATAATCAATTCCAAATCGATCAGGATAAAGGGATACTAATTCTTTCAGAATCAGGGTATATTTCTGATTCTAATAACCAATCTAATGAAAGGACATCCATTCCAACTATTACTGAAACAGATACTCGCCAGGTAATCATGAAATACCATTTTACTATACTTTTAGTATTTTTTCTCTCTATCTTATCAAAGAAAAACATCATTCGAAGGCAAGTTTATCATGATAAGGGCTGTAAGTAAGGATTTGGTTTGTACAGGATCGGCGTTTCTAAAACTCCTCCAATTTCTAGTGTCCTAAATAAACTACGAAATGTAAGCTTAGTTGTTACTGACAATTCAGATTCGCCGGAAGGTAAATTGTCATCATATATTACCACGAAAATACTGAAATTAAATTCCCCCTGCAATCTGCCATTAGGACTAAAGGCCCCCACATTCGGACTCCAGATGCCTTTTCCTATCACCAAGTTTGTCTCCTTATCACGAATTAGTACTTCCAATTGATCAAGTTTCGTAAACGGTTGATATTCAATATCTATACTAATGTAAACTCTATACAATGTATATGGCACTGCTTCCCCATATATTATTGAAAAACGATCATCTTGTCTACTTACCCTAATATCTTTAATCACAGATTCAGAAACCTCTAAATTTTTGAATATGTATAGTGGATAAAGTTGTGTGAAAAGGATCACAATTACAAATGCAAGTACAATTCCTCTTTTTCTATTTATTCGTCCTTTCTTAGATGTCTCGGATGATGGTTCATTAGAATCCATTCTCTTTTTTCGTGAGAATTCGATTTCTCTATTCAGAAAGGACTGATTTAATATTAATTCAATTTTATTGCCAAATAAGAATAGAATGGTTATAATCGATAATACAAGACCAATCAGCATATTTTTGAATTTAGAGTTGTCTTGGAGAGCATATAATAAACTTGAAGTTATCGATGAGAAACGGTAGTAGACTTTACCTATGACTTGGTCTTCAGGGATAAAATTTCCTAATGTTGAATCATATTCATCGGGACTTAGACCAGGGTTATCTAGATTACTATTACTGATATAATTATCACCTTTTATCAGAAAATAATATTTCTCTTCGATCTTTATCTTTGCTTGAACTCGATGAATAATATATTCATCATTATCAATAAAATCTATATTTACTACAAAAATCTGATAGACTATAATATCACCAACAGAAATGCTATCTGGGCTAACATCAAAGATTATGAAAGCATCTCCTTCCATCATAACTGGATACATCGAACCTGGATCATCGGAATTATTAATCCTTAACTGGTCTGAGGAAGTTACAAACCATACAGATAGGCTCAGTAGTAACATCATTCCTACGAGTATTGTTTTCAATATTATTAGGAGATGCTTTCATATTCATCGGGACTTAGACCAGGGTTATCTAGATTACTATTACTGATATAATTATCACCTTTTATCAGAAAATAATATTTCTCTTCGATCTTTATCTTTGCTTGAACTCGATGAATAATATATTCATCATTATCAATAAAATCTATATTTACTACAAAAATCTGATAGACTATAATATCACCAACAGAAATGCTATCTGGGCTAACATCAAAGATTATGAAAGCATCTCCTTCCATCATAACTGGATACATCGAACCTGGATCATCGGAATTATTAATCCTTAACTGGTCTGAGGAAGTTACAAACCATACAGATAGGCTCAGTAGTAACATCATTCCTACGAGTATTGTTTTCAATATTATTAGGAGATGCTTTCATATTCATCGGGACTTAGACCAGGGTTATCTAGATTACTATTACTGATATAATTATCACCTTTTATCAGAAAATAATATTTCTCTTCGATCTTTATCTTTGCTTGAACTCGATGAATAATATATTCATCATTATCAATAAAATCTA
>MDVR01000070.1 GCA_001940725.1 Candidatus Heimdallarchaeota archaeon LC_2
TTCAATTAACCTTTTATTAAATTTTTTTAACTAAATTTTAATGATTAAATGGTCCAAATTAGTTAAATTATCTAGTAAATTTTACAAATATTAAATCATTAAGAAACCAGCTGTACATATTAAAAAGTACTGATTGAGAGTCAATTATGTTGTACAGTTACTTATGAAATCGATGATCTTCAATAAAGTTAATAGTTAAACCAATTTAATTTCTAATTCCTTTCGAGTGATTGGTATATTATGATCGAGATAAATTTGTAAAGTCTTTAGTAATTGTAGAATTTTGTATTCAAAGTGGTTATGAGTTTCTTGACCGTTACTATCTAGCTTTGATCTATTTTCACAACATGCAGGATAATAAATCCTCTTCATTTCTTCTAATTTAGGGATTACAAATTTTTGAGAACTTTTAATTGCCTCTTCATAAGTACATTGTATCATATCTTTATTTTTCAAATAGATGTCTAAACTATTGAAATTACTATTACTAATATCAATACGCATTGTACTGATATCTACAATTAAAGGATCTATTTTTTTGTATGTCGAAAAATTCGTTTTTTGTATGGGCTCATCGGCCACCTTATTCATTGCAGACATTGTTAATACATCTTCTATATTTTACTAGTTTATCTATACAGTATATTGGATTTATAAACTAATAATACTAGAAAAATATGTAGGTAATATACTTAAAACTAAAACTGATTTGTACCTATTTATTTTCAAATTTCATGATAAGTACCGCAAATTTATTTATTCCTCTTTTCATCAATGAATTAATAGGCAAATTGTTTAATTCTTAGTAACAATTAGTTTATTAGAATTCTACCTACCAAATGTGTGCGGCGATGGTATAATGGTAGAATAGGAGCTTTCCAAGCTCTTGATCCGGGTTCGATTCCCGGTCGCCGCATCTTTTCCTTTTTAATCAATTAATTTTCAGGCAGATATTGTAATTTATCCCAAATTTTCATTCATTCATTCATTAGTCTTTCAATATTCAATTTTCGGTGAAGTTTCTCAATATATGAATAATATAACGCTATATGTAACCATTAATAAAATTATTCCCCTTATGAATTTTTCTGATCGGATTGATTCGGCATTACTCGTAAATCTTTGAATTATTATTGGTAAGTAAATTAGTGCATAGGGAAGGTAAATTAACATTCCCTCGATAGTTAAAAATCCATATCCTATAATAATTATTAAAAATACAGATAATAATTTAATTGTAATATGAGATCGTTTTACACCAATTACGATAGTTGTGTTTTTGGTTTTTTTAATGTCAATTTCATAGTCACGAATTTGATTTTCAAGTTGTATTATAATAGAGCCCAAAAATAAGGCGGAAATAAGAAGGATGTCTGTTATTGTCAATTTTATCTCAACTAAATACAGTGTGATATAATATGGGAAGGACATTATGAACAATGAATGAGTGATAACATCAAAAGGTGGAAAATTTCGCAATTTCAACGGCTTAACTGAATATGCCCATAATGTAAAAACGGAAATTGATAATATTATGATTCCTTTCAAATAATAATTAATTGAAATAATAAATATAACTGATAAAATCAAGAACAGAAGAAACAATCTTAACTGAAAGGAGAGTTTATTTTTAACCCAAAAATTATGTTCCGATTTATATTCATCCTGAGCATCCTCCTCAGCATCAAAATAATCATTTACTGCATAAGCCAAAATATAACCGAGAGCTATATCAATGGATAATAAGACATTTTGGAAAGTAATACGGTCATGAATTGTCAAAGCAAGTAAAGAAATAATAATTGCTGTGATCCATGAATCTCGAATTAATAATTTTATCTGATAAATTCTTGATGTAATACTAAAGAACAATAAATTTCCCCCTGATCGTAAATTCATATATCCATTATCATAAAATAAAATGTTGTTTTGAAAATATCATCTAGATCCAAAAGTATCGGACTAGCGATCTTTTTTTGTAAATCTCCCTTATATTTTTTCCCGATTGCCTCTACAGTATTATCCATTGCAGTTCTGATTAGAGGTGAATCACGATCGGTAAAAACAGCTAAAAAGTAACCTTCACTCCATTTTAATAGTATTTGTCTATCTTGAAATTGAATTAATTGAGGGTGAACTGGATTATCATAAAATTCAGACATTATTCCTGTAATTGCATTCAGTACACCTGATATCAATATTGTAAATTTATCTTTTCTTTCTCTTCGAAAATCCATACTATATTGCAATCCTCCAAAACCATTCACCATGATAGCTAAATATGTTCTTTCAGACAATAAAAACGCAACTCTGGGGTCTTGTAAATAATTATAAACCAAAAATGACAATGCGATTGGTATTAATAGATAGGAAAAAGCTAGAAAACTTGGATCAACAAACCATGAAATAGCAAATATCGGTAGATTACCGACAAAACCTACAAGTGAAGCGTAGTAAAATCGTTTAACCTGTTTTCTTAAAGATGGATTTAGATCTTCTGCTAATAATATTCTAATATCCTTAGTTGACCAAATAATGAATACAATTAATAATATTATATTTGCTATATCTGCCAGATCTAAAATTTGTTTCACTAAATCTTCATTATTATCAAAGGCGGCCAGTATCATTACAATATACATTGCAATACTATATGAAATAATTGAAGTCAAAATAATAATTCGTCTTAGACTCACAATTGGTCTAACAAGATAGCTCACAAAGACTGAAAGAAAAATTATCCCAAAAATAATGAGAATATTGCTAATTGCTGCAGAAATTGCAAAACCAATAAGATTATTTTCAAGTGATAAAGGGCCAAGTTGGAAAGATGTAATTATAACCCAGAGGCCAATAGTAAGAATTGTACCGATTAACAACCACGTTAATTTTTGAGTTGTTTGTTCCTTCTTCCGTACAATTAATGTTATAACTACCCCATTGATAAGTGTAGATAGTACAACAAATACCGGAACAAATATAGGTATCAAGTATATGCCCTATAACTTGTATATTTTAAATTTCTCTCAAAAGATAATCGATTAAAATTCATAATTATTAATAATCTCGTCCTTATTCGATAACTCGAACTTTGGCTTGTGTGGCCGTTCGTTTTCCATCATGTCCACAATTCATACAGTATTTTTTTTCTGGTGTTGATATATGGATATGCGCCTGTTTCTTGCATTCTTCACATATAATATATCCACCAACTTTGATCACTGATATGTTCTCAACCGGCCATCCCATTTCACGGGCTTGATTTTGGATGATATTAATTGTTTCTCCAAGAGTTATGTGAGAAGTCGTTGGAAGTGAAATTTGTAATTGAGCATGTGATCCATATTCCAGAAATTTAGGTATATTATCAATTAATTCCTTAAATTCTATTTGTTTGTCCATGGTCTAAAAAACTAACTTTTCTTGTATTAATAAATATGAAGTTATGGATAATTAGAAAATTTCACTTGTAATGTACCGTCTAATTAGTTTTTAATAGATAAGCGTATAATTTTATCAAGTGAAACATACTTTTGCGATACAAGTCCCGATTAAATGGGATAAAATGTCTCGATCAAGGCAATTGAGATATTATCGCATGCAAAAGCGAGATTCAAACATCATTAAAAAATATCTTGGAATTATCAAGAAAGAACATGATAATCTCGTAACATTATCAAAACGTGACAAATACCAAATTGATACTGGCTTGTTGGATCGTCTAACTTTGACCACTAAAAGTAGAAGAAAAGTAAGGTATGATCTTAAGGACAAATATCCTAGAATATCCACTGATGAGTTACAAGAATGTCGGGAGAGTGCTGTTAGTTCTTACAAATCATATCTTGAACTATCAAAAATTCAAAATGCAAAATTATCAATTGACAAATCTAAAAAAGAACAAGGATTATTTTCACGAACTATATTATATAATGGAGGACCGAGAGGACGTTTTAGTATTAATAATGATATTCTTTCAGTAAGAGATTCGATGGATACCAACTGGTTAATTGTTAATGGAGTAAAAAAGAAAGTAAAGCATAACAGATTAAAAATTCCCCTGAAACTGGGCAAGTATCATGTAAAACAGATTTCCAAAGGAAAGATAGCTTCTCTAAGATTCTCTAAGAAATTATCTGAAAAAGATGAAATACATTACGCCAATTTTTCCATCAATTCACAAGTTGAAAGTCAGGATGTAAAAAGTAAACCAAAGGCAGTGATGGGAATTGATCTTGGAATAAATAAGACTGCATTTACTGTGGTGATGACTGAAACAGGTATTCAACATAGGAAAACCTGGCATTCAGACAATAAATTCAAAGAATTATCAAGACTGGAAGATCAAATAGCTAGTTTACAGAGAGAATATTATCATCGGATCAATAATTCTATTGATAGAGGTAATATTTCAAGGAAGCTAAAAGAACTTAAGGACAGTCGAAAGATAGTTTCATTAGAATATGATCGTATTCTGGTAAAAGAATTAGTAGAACATATCCAGGATATAAGTCAAACATTCAATTTACAGATTGGAATAGGTAAATTGAAAGGGATCCGTAAAAAGGGAAGAAAAGGCAATGGTAAAGGTAAAAAATTCAGGAAAAAACTCAACTCCTGGGCTTTCTTCAGATTTACCAAATTGCTAGAACACAAATTATCTGAAATTGGTTTGAAAAACAAATTATTTGCAATTGATGAGTATTGGACATCGATCTTTTGTTATAAATGTAATATTAAAGGTAAAAGACCTACACAATCGTTTTTCAAATGTTTGAATACCCAATGTGGAGTACGCAACAATGCCGATTTCAATGGAGCTATGAATATAGCAAAACGTACTGTAAAGTACAGGAAACTTGCACCAAAATCAACTTGGAGTAAAGTTGGACTAGGTCGATTTCTTAGACCATATCAAGAAAAAGGTACTAAGACTACACCGAAAGCTCATTCTCGCATGAGAAAGAGAAGTCCAAATACAGTCAAAAAGAATTTAGCAATTTCTGTTCCTGTATCCGTTGTAACGAGCCATCATAAATCAAGTAATGATATTAAATTTGATATGTATGATGACATCGAGAATGATCTTGCAATGGTTAAAAAGTATGAAAAAGCCATCTTGGTCGAGTCTGCTAGCTTGAATACACCAAGTGGAAGGAAGCGTCCCTCTCCTTAAGGAGACAAGTACTATACTATTCCAGTGTAGCAGCTGGAGGATACGGTGACGTTGGTATAGTATTAGCTGAACATACAAGAAAAGTTAGCTTTTCTGATCATGATGAACTTCTCGTTAGGTTTAATTTAAAGATATTTTATTAGTAGTTTCGAAAAATAATACTATTATATTAATTACTGGATATTTTTGATTTTTAATAAAATGACTCAAATTAAATTAAAAGGCATTTACCATTTTATGTAAAATTATTATACAAGGACTGAATAATACTGATTTTGTATTTTAATTTATGGAATTTTGATTTCAATAATTGTTGAATTAACTATCAAACAACCTGTGCTCAAAAAGTAAATAATATCTTCTAGGAAACATATAGATTATTGAACAAGTGATATAAATGTCAACCTCAGAAACTAGGGGGTATTTAGTTGGTTTAAACAGTAAAAACCAATTCCCAATTCCTAACAAACTAATGCAAAAAATAGCGAAAACAACAGGAAAAACTGCCTTACTAATATGGCATCCAAACAAGAAAACTTTAAAGTTCCAATCTATAGATTCAAAAAGAGTATTAAAGATCACAATTTGGTTTAAAGTTATCACCCAATCTCTCTTTGAGGACATAAACTCATTATTTAAGACATACGAAGATATCATAATATACAAAACGGGTGTATTATTTCCCTATCATTTTAGTGAAATGCCTTCAATTGAATATTATTTTATTGATGAACCCTCTCATGAAATAAGAATAAAGGAATTAGAAAATTTATTAAAAGAGTTTGATAAAATCGCAACTGTTGAATCACAGTTTCTTGAGAAGTATTTAGGTGATTCATAATGCAAAAAAAAATACATGAAGATCAAAGAAAAATCTTGTTGGCTCTTAGTACACCTTGGGAATATTGGGCTTATGATGATAATATGGGAATACGAGGAGTTACTGTCGAACAATTAATGCGAGGAACAGGATTATCACGTGAGAAAACATTATTATCACTTGGGTGGCTTGAAGAGCAAGATTCAATTGCCCACGATATGGGTGTTGAACGAAAAGTAATTGATTATTTTGGACATAGTAATGTAACAATACCTGGAACCCAGAAAGCTGTGAGATTATTCTATTTAACTGAAAAAGGATTGAAAATTTCTGAAATTCAAAAAGAGGGAAAAATAGTTTGACAGATAAAGTTAAGGTTGGAGTTGTGGGTTATGGAGTCATTGGAAAACGAGTTGCTGATGCCGTTCACGCACAACCAGATATGGAATTAGTGGGTATAGCTGACATTATTTCAGATGCACGTATGGATATTGCTGTTAAACGAGGATACCCCATTTATTGCTGGGATTCAAATTTTAAAGATTCTTTCACCAAGTCAGGCATAGAAATTGCAGGGTTAGATACAGATTTTGTCGAAGAATTGGATATAGTTGTAGATTGTACTCCAAAAGGAATTCCAGACAAAAATCGTTCTAAATTTAATAATATTCCTACAATTGTTCAAGGTGGAGAGCCACACAAATCTCAAGATGCATCATTTTCAACTTTTGCAAATTATGATGATGTGATTGGAAAGAAACGGGTACGAGTTGTATCCTGTAACACAACTGGACTAGCAAGAGTTCTTTCATCTTTAGATCGAGCTTATGGAATTGATAAAAGTTTTATTTCAATTGTAAGGAGAGCCGCAGATCCCTTACGATCTAATCGAGGGCCTATAAATGGGGTTGTACCCGTCTTAGGAAAATCTCATCATGGCCCTGATGTTGTCACGGTTATGCCACAACTTGAAGGAAAGATATATTCACTTGCAATCGCTGCAAGTTTTACTCTTTCACATGTTCATATGTTACAAATTAAACTGAATAATATTCCATCGAATGGCAAAAAAGATGTAATTAATCTTTGGCGGTCAACTCCTCGAATAATCACTCGACAGGGTCGTGAAGGTTTGTTTGATACAGCACAGCTTGTCGAATATTATCGTGATTTAGGAAGACTAAGGTATGATCGTCCTGAAAATTTCATTTGGGAAGAAACTATTGATGTAACTCCTGATGGAAATTGCTATTTTATTATGGATATACATATGGAATCTATCCCAATTCCAGAAAATGTTGATTGTATCCGTGCGATGCTTGAAATGGAAGATGATTACTTAAAAAGTGCCTATAAAACAGATTTAGCTTTAGAAATCCTTAATGAAAATGCAAATTATGGTATATAATTGAATTAATTTCATTTCAATAATTCTATTAAATTACAAAATAATATCTAGTGATTAAATCGATTCATAATTTAATTTTATTGTCTTATAAGAATGAATTCTTGTCTGCGACATGAGTACCTTTTCGCTCTCGATTAATTTTATCCAAGGAATCAACAAAATCATTGTTTGTCACCTGACTTCTTTCCTCACGAATGGCAAACATCCCTGCTTCTCGACATATGGCTTCAATTTCAGCACCAGAATAATCATAAGTATTCGAAACAAGGTAATCAAATAAAATATCCTCTGCTAAATTCATTTTCTTTACATGAATCTTGAAAATTTGCAATCTTCCCTCATCAGTAGCCGCAGGAATCTCAATTAGTCTGTCAAATCTTCCAGGTCTAAGTAGAGCAGGATCAAGTATGTCGGGTCTATTCGTTGCACCAACAACTCGGACGTCTCCCCGCGGTTCAAAACCGTCCATCTCAGAAAGAATTTGCATTAATGTTCTTTGTACTTCTCGATCCCCCGAAGTAGCTAATTCTAATCTTCTAGATCCAATTGCATCCAATTCATCAATAAATAATATTGATGGAGCTTTTTCTCTTGCAAATTCAAATACTTCTCTTACAAGTCTTGCGCCTTCACCAATAAATTTCTGAACTAATTCACTACCAATAATTCTAATAAAAGTTGCATTGGTATGTCTAGCAACTGCTTTAGCAATTAATGTTTTACCTGTGCCTGGGGGCCCATATAATAAAACTCCTGTTGGAGGATTAATTCCTACTGCTTCAAATAGTTCGGGTTTAAGGAGAGGTAACTCTACAATTTCGCGAACTTCTTGAATTTGCACATCTAAACCACCAATATCTTCATATGATATATTGGGTTTTTCCTCAACTTCCATTGCTCTTACTTTAGGATCGGTACTTTGTGGTAACACTTCAACAATTGAAAATGATCTTTGATTCAAAGCAACTCTTACCGTTGGCTTTAGATCCTCTTTCTCAATTTTTGAACTGATACTTACAATTAATTGCGGACCAGTCGTACTCTTGACAATCGCTTTGTCATCTGATATTACTTCAAGTATAGTACCAGCAAACAATGGGGGTGCTCTTAACCGATCCAATTCACTTCGAACATTGTTTAATTCTCTTTGAAGGCGTAATCTCTCCCCTTCTACAATTTGTTTTTCTGTTTCTAATCTACGAGTTTGCCTTTCTAAATGACGAGTGTAAGATAACAAATAACTGGTATCTTCAGTATCAATCTTTTCGGTATCGGATGAAGTCATAGATCCCTTGATTTAATAAGGAACTTCTTCATTATTAAACTTAACATTGGTAGCAAGTTCTTTGCTTAGCTTCATATTTCAAACACGTCCGTAAGGAATCTTTATTGTATGCTTTCTAATTTTGGTCTACTTAGGGATATTTTTTGAGTTATTCGAAATTGCATTTGAGTGGAAAAGAGAGAAAAGAATTGATTACTAGAGCCTCTAAACTCATAGAAAATCCTGCGGATTTTCTTCCTAGAAAAGCACCGCTATTGCGTTTTTCATTTTCAAAAAGAGAATCGTTAATTGTCTTAAATAAGGACGATGTAATTTTCATTGATATTAATAATTACCTTATTCCTAATCTAAAAATGGCTAGAAAGATGAATTTGATAGTCCCCAAAATAGTAGTTGATCTTGGAGCTATTAAATTCGTAACAAATGGTGCTGATATTATGAGACCTGGAATTACAGAAATCTCAGATGATGTACTGGAAGGAGATTTAGTTGTAATTGTAGAAGAACGAAAAGGATCCCCTCTAAGTTTTGGTAAAGCCATGTATGACGCGGTTGACATGAAACAAATGTCAAGTGGTAAGTGTATAAAAAACATACATTGGCTAAAGGATAAGTGGTTTCAATTCACTTTAGATAAGTAGTATCTCTACTAAAATCCCATTTTACTTTTAATATAATCTTGTGGTTGTACCAATGGGTGGTGCAAGAGATTCTCTTTTCACCGATTTGCCAATGCTTTTTGCAAGAGTTTCGCATTTACTCATTTCACCATGCATAATTAAGAATTTTTTTGGTCGAGGTGAAAGTCTTTTCGCAAATTCCATTAACTCCCCACGATCTGAATGGCCAGTAAATCCTGAAATTCGATGAACCTCCATATTTACAACTAATTCAACTGATTTGTTTTGTTCATTTTTAACAATTATGGATTCAGTTCCTTCTTCTACTTTTCTGCCCAAAGTGCCCTTCCCTTGGTATGAAACAAAAATTATCATATTTTTCTCATCTTCAGCTAGTTTATTAAAATAGTAAACACTTGGGCCGCCTACCAACATTCCACTTGTTGCCATAATTATGCATGGCTCTCCTTCCAAAAGTTGTTCTCGCTCTTCTTTAACAGAAATTTCATGCCAAAATGATGCTAGAAAGGGATTATGGTTTTTTTCAAAAATTAATTCACGTAATTGTCTTGATAAAAATTCAGGATGGTTTGTAGTAATCGCTGTTGCTTCTTTGACCATTCCATCTACATAGACTGGCACTTCTGGTATTTGTTTAGTTCTTATTAGATGCTCGATCACAAGCTGTAATTCTTGAGCTCTACCCACTGCAAGTACTGGAATGAGTACTTTACCCTTTCTTGCTAGAGCTTTTTTAATCAACATTGCTATTTGATCTTCACTATCTTGCCTTTTCGGGGTCATATCTTGGGGATTACCATAGGTGGCCTCCATAACAATAGTTTCTAATCTTGGAAATTTATGTACCGCTCTGTCTAACAACCTTGAATTAGCAAATTTGAAATCATGAGCAAAAGCAAGATTATGTTTACCATTCCCAATATGTAAATGAACAATTCCAGACCCTAATATATGTCCTGCATTGTGGAAGGTAAGTTTCACTCCGGGGGCAATATCTGTAACTTCACCATATTTTATTGTGATTGCATGTAAGGTCGATTTACGAATATCATTTTTTGAATATGGTACTAATTTTCCTTCTTTTTCAGCTATATCTAAGTAATCAATTTGAAGCATTGTCATCAGATTTAATGTTGGATCCGTAACAAAAACAGGGCCTTCGTAACCGTACTTAAAAAGAAAAGGAAGGAATCCACAGTGATCAAGATGGCTATGTGATATAACTACAGCATCCAAATTCAATAATTCAAATTCGGGTAAATCAAATCTTGGTAACATCTTAGAAGCCTGTGAAGACCCGACGCTTACTCCACAATCCACAAGAATATTAGCATCCCCTGTTTGGACTAATGTAGCTGTTCTCCCGACTTCGAGATATCCTCCAAGTGAAGTAATTCTAATGATGGGTTCTTCGAGTAAAGTTTCACGATGAACCATTTTTCCTATTCTAAGTAATGCTTCTTTTCTTGCGGCCGAATCACTAAACAATACATTTCTTACTGACTTAATGACATTTGATTTAATTGGAGGTATACGGAAGAATTTTGGTCTCCACAATGTCTCTTTTGTAATTGTGTTAATCATATCGTCTTGTTTTCTGGTTAGCTTATTGGGCTTGTCGACATATATTATAACTTCTCCCATGTTTTTATCAAATTCGATATCTCCTATGATTACTTTATCATGTAATATTTTTTTCAATTTTTCCAATACTTTGTCAATTGGTAATCTTACTGCCGGATCAGATCTTATCACAACCCTTTTGCGAATTGTCCTTGCAATCTGACTAAGCAATCCTTCGGAATCAATTAAGACACTGATATTTTTCGAATATATCGCTACCTCTGGGCCTTCAAATTCAATCGCAGTAACTCCAGCATTTGCGGGTATTATTCGATTGATTTGATTTGAAACTTTATCGAGGACATGTTCTGACGACAATATTAATTCTTCCTTAAACTAATACGATTAGTATCTCCTCTCCCCTGATCCACAAAAAATGGATAAACAATTAAGTACATTTTCAAATTTATATATCAATTGTGGATGTAAAATACCCTATTCTTGAAAATTTAAAACTTAATAATACATTAGGATAATAGTTAATTGATAATTTGAAATTTCGCAACTTTCTTTTATTCTAAAAGCTGTTCAAATAAATTTATAACTTGATTTTGTTCCCAATCAAGACCCCAGACTTTTTTTCTAAGGTTATCTTCTTGATCAACTAAGTAGATAATAAAAGGATGCAGCCAAACAATTTCGTGCCCTTCATGAGCACTTGTATCATCAGTAGTTGTTGAGGTATCAGTCATATCCATATCCGTTGTCATGTTCATCATGGGACTACTTTGTAGTTCAAAAAAGAAATCCCAATCATTCGTGGTTTGGTTGATATGGTCTTTATCTCCTGTCCACATGAAATTCATATTTGATGGAACCCCATTTTCACCTGCAAGAATTTCAGAATATTTTTGTAACGTAGTTACATTATCATGCATATAATCAAAATCAATGACAAAGAATTCAACGTCGTTTTGATGAGCTTGATTGAGAGTTGTCAACATATTCAACATTCTTAAGGTAATCGTACTACATCCTTGAGTGCAGGCAGTGTAAATAAAAGTTACAAGTCTGACTTTTCCTGTATAATCGCTAAATGTAACATTATCTTCATTGAGATCTGATAAAGTAAAGTCGGAAGCACGTCCAAAATTTTCCAAGGATAACTCTTTCATTTCATCATCTTCATCATTGTTCATCCAAACATGTAAACTGACAGAAGATAACAAAACTATTGCTATAATGGCTATAGCTGTGTTTTTTTCTCCAAACATTATTTTCACTATAAAATTTATATTAAAAAAGATTTTTATCTATCAAAGAATAACTAGTAAAATCAATTGTAAAAAGGCCTAAATACATTGTGTGGTATAACAATGTTCAACAAATTTTATAATAATACTGAATTGTTGCACAAAATCATATAAATATAGGTAATTTTTCAATGATTTTGCAGCATGATAAAACTAAGTAAAATTCTGACTTTGAGTTTTATTATGTTATTGTTGTTTTCAATAACCATTGGATCAACTCAAGCTCATGTTACAAAGGGTAATGAGGATTATTTATTTGCTGATGATCATTGTGATGATCCTGAGTTTGAGATAACTATCGCTGCAATTGGTCCATCAAGTTTTGATCGGAATTTGATTGAAGTTCCAGCAAATACCTGTATGACGATTTGGTTTATTAATTCAATAAATATAGCTCATAATTTTGTAATCGAATATGTTGAAAGGCCTGAATTTCATTCAGTTTATATGGATTTAGCTAATAGTTCTGCTGTATGCGGTCAGGCAAGCTCAGACCATGCAGATACGCCTGGTAAGGCTAGATTCAATATTTTAACGCCTAAATACTACTCAGAATTAGAATTTTATTGTGGTTATCCGGGACATTATGATGCAGGTATGAAAGGCATTATCAAGGTACTAGGCGAGAAACTACCCGATAATACGGTTATAGGAATCGCTATTGCCCTAATTATGATAATTCTATTTGCTCTTGCTTTTATGGTTCACAAAAGAATTACTAAGTCGTTTTTAAAATAATTTATTGCCATTATTGTAATACATGAATATTTTTCTTTGCACACATCTCTCTTAGTATTTTAGGCCAAACTGTTGATAGCAGAAAGCAAAATAATTAACAAAACCTGCCATCCCCTATGATATTGCCAAATATTGTAATCTTAATGAAAAAATATGTTCATAAGTATTGGTCAGGTAGCAAAATTAGGGGGAGTTTCCAAGTCTACACTTAAAAGGTGAGAAAGAGCAGATTATCTAATATCCGACTACAGGACCAGAGGGGATCATAGAAGATATCTATAAAATCCTTAAATTTCTTGCAATTAAAAAAATAAAATCTGAGAAAAATACATTGATTTATGCCAGAGTCTGTAAACAAAAGGACGATTTGTTTGGACAAATCATTAGTTTGAAACAATACGCAGGGAAGAAAACATGGAAAATTACAGGAATTTACAATGATATAGCATAAGGGTTGAATGATGGCAGGAGAAATTTATTGAGAATGATTTCTTAGCTTTAAAACTAGCTGATTTATTCATCTGTACATACAAAGATAAAGTGGCGCGCTTTAGAACAAGATTATTGGAGGAATTCTGTACAATTTATGATGTAGAGCTAGTGGAAACTCAAATTAAAGAGATTTCTGAAGAGGAAAAGCTAGCACATTCACTCATTGCTATTCTCACCTCTTTCTCTGCTAAATTGTACAGATCCAGAAGGGGAAGAATCAAAGAGATTCCAGCTCTCACATGAGTTTAAATAGGATTCAAGATAATCTAATTCATGGCATTGCGAACCTATACCACAGGTTTATCTCTCAAGCATTTTCCACAAAATGAAAGAAGATCTGTTAAAAGGAGGTTAGCTGCCATAGTCCTGCAACTGAGCGATGAGAATACAAAACATTGTCAGAAACATGCACATGAAGTTGTTAACTATCTTATTGATCAGGATATTGATAATCACTGCGTCATGGACCCAGTAGCTGAGGTAAATGGTGGTAAAGGTAAGTACGGTGTCAATGAGTTGATGAAGAAGATTGGTAATGCTAAGAACCATCTTCACAGTGGATATCATCAGCTATTGACCTCTTGTAAGGGATATATTGATAGAGTGAACAAAGTCAGAGAGATATTTGAGTTCATGAATGATAATCAGAAGGAATTTATTTCTTGGATACTCTGGCAGAGATCTACCTATGCTAATAGGGTATTTGCCAAAAAGTGGAATGTGAAGTTTTGGTATGTGGATAATCTTATGCGAGGAGTTCACAATAGCTATTTTGGTAATATTAAAAATAATTTACCTTGTTTTGTTAGAGACCCTTCTGAAAAGGAGTTTATAGATGCAATTGATGTGATTCTCTCTGGATTTAATAATGATTTAACAAACAGAGAAAAGGCATTTGTCAATAAATTGAAAAAATTGAAAAAACTTAAGACAATCGGCTTAACGGGTCCAATGGACCCAATGGAACTAAGTTTCATTCCCACAGGATGGAAACATCTGAAGATGTGGGTTGATAATCTAGATCTTCATCGTAGCTGGATGCCGGTATTTCGTAGCATACTTTCGCAAGTCTACCTCTTGGATTACAAGGGGATGATTAATAAGATAAAAACTGCAAAAGTAACAGAACTACTGAGAATACCTTTTCAAAAAGATGAGAGAAAAAATAATAAAAATAATAAAAACAATAAGAATACTAAGAATAATAAAGATAAAAAAAATTATAAAAATAAATTATCGTATCAGATGGTCTCTGGACCCAAATATGTTATTCGAAGAGAGAATAATACTAAATCTCTTGATCTAATGAGAAAACAGGGTTATTTTGTACTACAATTCAAATTTCTAGAAGATAAATGGAAAGATGCAATTGCTGTGAGAGTTAAGCCATCAAGAAAGATGAGAGTGATTATTTACAAAGAAATTACTCTGAGATCTATGGTGGTTCATACCCCACGTTCTAATGATGTTGATATTCAATTGATTTTTGAAGGAGATACTGAGAACTTTATTAGCACAGATCATTTGAAGAAGAAAATATCTGTGAATAAAGTAGATACAATTGGGATTGATATTAACAGACGTGGTGAATACGCAGTTGTTAGTAATCTTGATGTGGAGTTGCCAGATGAGATAGTTGAGCAATCAAGAAGATGGAATGTGGTTCTTGATAAGATTAGTCATCTTCAATATTTGCAAGACAAAACAGATAATTCATGGAGAAAAAGTATCTATGGGTTTCAGATAGGGGATCTTCACAATCGTAAGAAGAATTTACGCAAGGATTATCATCTTAGACTTGCTAACTGGGTGGGATTGCAGATGGTAAGTAGTGGTGCAGATAAACTAGTAATCGAGGATCTGGATATTCGTACCTATGGTACAAGAGGTGCACTTGCCAAGGCCATTGAAAGTATGGCTGATGATACTTCGCTATATGCAAGAGAGGTACTGGCAGTAAGAAAATTTACTGGTAAATATATTGAACTAGTAAAAACATCAGCATATAATTCATCCAGGATTCATGTGGATTGTGGAGGAAGGTTGAAAAGAGATTATTCTAGAAATCAATATGATATTGCACCGTGCTCCGAGTGTGGAAAAATGGTAAATACGCACAAAAATGCAGCTATTTATCTTGTTAGTACCTTGTCAGGTCCACAAAACCCTGACATACTCTGATTCCAGAGGGCATGACAGATTTTATCATGTCAAACGTTTTGTGTAACACTACATTCGCCGATATGTGCTTTTTTAAGAATCGATCGATCTTTTAATTTTATATTGTTGAATTGAAAATTAATACAATATTTCCTGTAAAATTCATCAATCATGAATTAATTAATTTAATTATTCGTAAAACAGTAAATTAAATATTAATTGAACTATCAAATTGTAACATTATAATTTTTCCATTTAAACCAAAGAAATCTCAGTAAATGTAAATTGTAACATTTCGGAATTCAAATCGTTCAATATCAAATATCTTTTAATGTTCAAATTTTAAGATCAGATTAGAAATTATACTGAGACTAGTGATGACTATCTTAGTATGAAAACTAATTCTTCCGCGGAGAAGTATTGATGTTACGATCAAGAAAAGTAGAACCTTTCACTGCAGATGAAAAATGGATCTTGCTCGATAGTTTATTTAGTGAGCTTGGACTTGTTCGTCAGCATTTAGATTCATATAATCATTTTATTAAAATAGGACTTCAACAAGTAGTGGATGAAGAAAAAATTATTCAACCAGACGATCCCAATGGAATGTGGGTCGAACTGGACCAAATTACTCTAGGAGAGCCTGCTATCAAAGAAGCTGATGGTAGTACAACACCTGTATGGCCAATGGATGCAAGAACGCGTAATTTAACTTATGCTGCCATGCTTCATTTAAAAATGACGCCAAGATATCCTGAAGAGAAACAAACTTTGCTAAACACACATGTGCCGCGTAAAATGAATGCTGTTTCTACAACAACTGTATATGTTGGGCATTTACCAATTATGCTTAGATCAGATAAGTGTCGTTTAGCAATGAATAATCCAGATGCAGCGGTCATGATTCAACATGGGGAAGATCCACAAGATAGTGGTGGTTATTTTATTGTTAATGGATCAGAACGTGTTTTGGTAACTCAAGAAGATCTTGCACCAAATAGAATTCTTGTTGAAAAATTGAAGAACAAGGCAGCAACGTCTTTAGCCAAAGTATTTTCAACGATGAAGGGTTTTAGAGCACCTGTAACTCTAGAGAGAACCAGAGATGGAAGTTTAAGAGTTTCTTTCCCAAGTGTTTCTAGGAAAATATCACTTATTGTATTATTGAGAGCATTAGGATTAGAAAAAGATGGTGTAATTGCAAGAAGAATTGCCTCAACACCTGATATCCAATCAAGATTATTACCAATATTACAAGCAGAAACTGTAAGAAATCAAGAGCAAGCACTTGACTACATAGGTAAAAGAGTAGCTGTTGGGCAAACAAAAGAATATCGGGTTAACCGAACTGAACAAGTACTTGATCGTTATTTATTACCACACCTTGGCAATACAAAAGAAGCAAGAATTAAGAAAGCATATTTCCTTTGTTTAATGGCTCAACGTGTTCTTGAACTTGAAGTAGGAGATCGTACACCTGATGATAAAGATCACTATGCAAGTAAAAGATTAAACTTAGCAGGAGATTTACTATTATTACTATTCAGAAATGCATTTCGAAGTTTGACAAGAGATATTAAATATCAATTAGAGAGAAATGCAAACAAGAAGGGAGCTTTCCTCAAAACTGCAGTTCGTGCAGATGTAATTACCGAAAGACTTAGACATGCTCTTGCTACTGGAAATTGGGTTGGAGGTAAAGCCGGAGTATCTCAATTACTTGATCGTACTAACTATATGTCCACATTAAGTCATTTACGAAGGGTTGTATCTCCATTATCAAGAAGTCAACCACATTTCGAGGCTCGAGATCTTCATCCAACTCATTGGGGCAAAGTTTGCCCAAACGAAACACCAGAAGGACCAAATTGTGGTTTAGTCAAGAATTTAGCCTTGCAAGCATATATTAGTACCCAAATAGAAAGTACATTTGTTCTTCAAGAACTTCTAGATTTGGGTTTGATCCAAGAGGATGTATCTCCAGATCCAAAATATTCTCGAGTTTTCCTTAATGGAACACTTGTTGGTTATTATCCAAATGGAGAAATGCTCTCGTATAAAATTAGAAATGGAAGACGTAATCGGATATTTGCTCCTGAAGTTAATGTAGCATTTTATGATAAAACAAATGAAATACTCATAAATTCAGATCAAGGCAGAGTAAGAAGGCCTTTGATCATTGTTAAAGATGGAATACCTTCCTTAACAAAAGACCATGTGGAACAAGTTAAAGTAGGAGATAAGAGATGGAGTGATCTTACGAGGCAAGGTATTATAGAATATTTAGATGCAGAGGAAGAAGAGAATTCGTATATTGCAATTGATGTTGATCACTTAAATCGTGATCATACTCATTTAGAAATTTCTCCAGCCACAATTCTAGGTATTTGTGCCTCATTAATTCCATTCCCTGAACATAACCGATCTGATCGTAATGTCTATGAATCTGGAATGGCAAAACAATCTTTGGGTATATATGCAGCTAACTTCAGGTTAAGATTAGATACTCGTTCTCATATACTTCATTATCCACAGGCTCCTTTAGTTAAAACCCATGCAATGCATTCAATCGGATTTGATAGTAGGCCAGCTGGTCAAAATTTCATAGTAGCAGTTCTATCCTATAGTGGATATAATATGGAAGATTCATTAATTATGAATAAATCATCAGTAGAAAGAGGATTAGGTCGCTCAACATTCTTTAGGTCTTATGATTCAGAAGAAAGAAGATATCCTGGTGGTCAGGAAGATGTATTTTCGATCCCAACTGAGGATGTAAGAGGATTTAAAGCCCCTGATGCCTATAGACATCTTGCAGAAGATGGTGTAGTTGAACCAGAAACATTCGTAAACGGTAAGACTGGTGAAGTAATTATTGGACGTACATCGCCACCAAGATTTCTTGAAACGCAACAAGAATTTGATCACCCGATGGAACATCGTCGTGAAACATCTACAAATATGCGTTTTGGAGAATCAGGTATTGTAGATACTGTAATTTTTACTGAGACTCAAGAAGGCCACCGACTAATCAAAGTCAAAATGCGATCATTACGTATACCTGAACTGGGTGATAAATTTGCATCTCGACACGGTCAAAAAGGAATTCTTGGTGTACTAATCAAGCAAGAAGATATGCCATTTACTGAAAACGGTTTATCTCCAGATTTAATAATAAATCCTCACGCTATTCCTTCAAGAATGACAATCGGACAATTAATGGAGTTGCTTGCAGGTAAATTGGCTTCAGTTAGTGGAGATTTTATTCGAGCAACAGCTTTTGAGGGTGTTTCTGCTGATTATATTAAAGATGGGCTTCATGAACTTGGGTTCCAAAAATATGGAAGAGAGGTTATGTATGACGGTCGAACAGGTGAGAAATTACTATCGGATGTCTTTGTTGGAGTAGCATTTTACCAAAAATTACATCATTTAGTAAACGACAAGATACATGCTCGAGCCCGAGGTCCAGTTCAAATTCTTACGAGACAACCAACTGAAGGTAGAAGTCGAGAGGGTGGATTGAAATTCGGAGAGATGGAAAGAGATTGTTTGATCGGTCATGGTACTGCTCTCATTCTAAAAGAACGTCTCCTTGATGAATCAGATAAGTCAGAAGCATTGTTTTGTGAAAAATGTGGTTTCTTAGCACAATATAATCGTAGATTGGAAAAATTACAATGTCCGGTTTGTCGTGAAGATACACAAGTATCAAAGATCATAATCAGTTATGCATTCAAATTATTAATTCAAGAATTAATGTCCCTTGGAATCGCCCCACGAATTGAACTTGAAAACAAAATGTGATATATATTCTAATGAAATATCAATAATATCAAATTTCAAATAGATTTATTATATATTTAAACAATTAATCATGAACATTTAATATTTAGTTTAATAGGTTCTATAGCCTTTGTGTGCGTATTTATATATATCTTTTTCTGACAAAAAAATTTACAAACTTGCCCGCATATTTATAAAGGTGAGAAACAAATAGCAATTGTAGGGATTGTGCCATACAATCTTCAACATTTGTACTTATTTTCAGTCAAATGACTGAAATCACTGATTTTAATTCATTCACCTCCCATGTGATTATATGAGCTCATTTCAAAACAAAAATCCTTATTCCTCTGCAGAAACTGAAGTAGGAAAATTCACTCGAACTGAAGAATTATTTAAGAAAGTAAAAGTTGGTTATTCAAAAACCAAGTTATATGATGGTTCAGGAAAATTGGGGCCAGCAGATTATTTTGATTATGATTTTCAATCAAGTCATTTTGCAACTAAATTATTGGGAGTCTTTTTCAGAAGGGCAGTTCATTTAGGATGGAAAACAAGATTTGAAGGAGTAGAAAATATTCCAAACGATAAAAATATAATTTTAATGCCAAATCACATTAGTCATTTGGATGGTCCACTAGCAATAATTGGGGCTACCAAAAGATTAGAAAAATCAATTGATGTTATCGGAGATGAAAAACTTTTCAAGAATCGGTTTATGAGAAAATTCTTATCTTTATTTAACGCTTTTCCAATGAAGAAAGGTTCAAAGGATATTAAAATCGTTGATTACGCAATAAAAAGAAGTTCAAAAAATTCACTCTTGTGGTTTCCTGAAGGCCAACGTCACAAAAATCCATCCAGTAACATGTGTAATCCTGGAAAATTAGGATCAGGAAAAATTGCCCATTCAGCAAAATCTGCTATTATACCAGTATTCATTTGTGGAGCTGAATTTGCAATGCCAGTAGGGCGAAAACTGACTTATGGAAAGGGTTTGAATTCAATAAAAATACTTGTTAAATACGGTAAACCCGTTTATCTAGATGATTTGAGAGCTTTACCTCCATCAAAAGAAACTTCAAGATTAGTTGTAGATAGAATAATGAATCATATAGAAGCCCTAAGACCCAAAGGACCTTATAGAAACCAAAATAACAGATAAATAAAAAATATTATACCAAATCAGAAACTGGATTCTCGTTTCTACAAGCAATTAGTCTATCTTGAATTTTCCATTCAGATAATAATTCTATTACATCTGGATTAATAGCATTATTCAAATCTTCTCCTTCCATCAAATTGGATCTGATCTTAGTTCCTTCAAATTCACCTCGATTAACGATCCCAGTCTGAGTTACTTCAAATCCTGCTTCTTCGAAGAGCATTTTGGTAAACTGATTGTTACCATAAAAAGTATCAAATTTTGGAGTTAATCTTTTGATATGATGAACCCAAAGTGGATTATCCATTATGTCGTTTGCTGGAATTATCCAATATTTTATGGGATCAATATTTTCCTCTATTAACATTATTCTGATTAATGTAATCCTCTCACCTGCCGTCAATGGATTTTTAGTTGTATGACTTAATTGTGCAGCAGCTACAACAATAATTACTTCATCCTTTTCTTGTAAAATTTGCTTGATTACGCTTAAATGCCCAAGATGCGGTGGTTGAAACCTACCAATCAGAAGACCTCTTTTTATCACTATTTTCAATACCCATTTCTTTTCAATTCAATATTCCGACAACAATATAGACATTCGCACTTTAATTTCCACGCGAGGTAACCTAATTTATATATAGAACTTTGAT